>JAXHTF010000002.1 GCA_034211275.1 Acidobacteriota bacterium | reverse complement strand
GGTCGGCGAGTCGGGCGCGGGCCCGGCGCAACGTCTCGGTCTCGGCCCCCAGCTGCTCTTCCAGCTGACCGACGGCCTCCCGGAGCAGCCGCCCGGCTTCCTCCTGCTGCCCCGTGTGGGAGAGACACTCGCCAAGAGCGGATCGGGCAGCGGCGAGGCGCCAGTGATCCGGCCCGTAGGTTTCCTTCAACTCGCCCAAGGCTTGTCTCAGGGAGGAGACGCATTCACCGTAGCGCCCCTGGCGCGTCAGTGCGATCCCCAGCTGGACGCGAGCGGAGCCCAGAATGCGGGAATCCGCGTAGTCGGCCCGGGCCGGCTCGAGAAGGCGGCGGAAGATCTCCTCGGCTTGGCTGGCCTGCCCATTGCGGAGGAGGACTACGCCGTAGGTCAAAGCAGCCGCCAGAGTCCTCTCGTTCTCCTCCCCCAGGTGCTGCCGGTAGAGCTCCCAGGCCCGCTGGCTGACGGGGACCGCAGCCGCCGGATTTGCCTGCTGGCTGAGGAGGCCGGCCAGCGAAAGAAGAACATTAGCCTCCAGCAGGCCTCCGGCGTCCACGGCTCGGGCAACGGAGACCGCCTCGCGCAGGGCCTCCAGCGCCTCCTCGGTTTTGCCGGCGGTCTTCAGCCAGCTAGCAGACGCCGAAAGGCTCGGGACTCTTGCGCGATGCGTTTCGCCGAATATCTGAAGCACCCGCTCCCTCTGCTGGCGGCAAGGCTCTTCCGCCTCGCTCTGGCGACCGGCGGCGACGAGCATCTGACAGAGGTCGAGGGGGATCAGCGCTTGATCCCCCTGGTCGACGCCCTCGACGCCCTCGAGCACTTCCACAGCCTGCAGGAGAAGATCCGCGGAGCCGTGAAGGTCCCCTCGATACGCCCGCACCTGGGCCAAGGTGTGGAGGATCTGCAACCGCTGGGCTCCGTCCAGAGCGTTGCGCCCGCTGGCATCGTCCTCCTCCATGAGCCGGATCAGTTCCGTCGCCAGGGCCTCCGACTCCTCGGAACCCTCCAGGCTAGCGAGCGACCGAGCCAGGCGAATCAAGGCCGCCGCCGTCTCCTGCACCCCTTCCGGCGTCGACGGCTGATCACCGAACTCTTCCCGGACCAGTCCCAGGGCCTCCCGCGCCAGCTCGACTGCCCGATTCGACTTCTCGAGCTGGTTCGCCAGGGACCATTGGGCGTTGACGGCGTCGATCAGGCCCCGCCGGTCCTCGGGCCGCGAGCGAGCAAGCTCCAGGGCGGTGTCGAGGACCGGCCGCGCCTCGTCACTGCGGCCCTGCCCCAGGAGCGCCCGCCCCATGGTCTGGAGCAAGCGGGAGCGCACACCGGGCTGGTCCACCAGCTCTCGGTCCGCACGCTCGACCCCGGAACTGAGCAGATCGGCCACCGAAGGCGGATCTTCGGAGCGCGCATAGGGATTCTGTTGCTCGAAGAGACCGACCAAGAACTCGGTGACCTTCTCCGCTTCGAGCCGGGCCTCCTGGGCCTCCTGACGAGCCTCGACGGCGGCGTTGCGCTCCCGGCGCAGGTCGAGGGTGTATTTAATTCCGCCGAGGGCTACGAGGAGCAACACGCAGGCCACCACCAGCCGGCGCCGCAAAACCCGGGGGCGATCCAGGATCTTCTGCAGGCGGGCGGCCAGCTGCGCCGCCGTCGGACGATCCGGCGGCGCCTTGGCCTTGGCGCTTTCCACCAGATCGCTCAGGTGCCCGGGCAGGCCCTCCGGCGGCAAGGTCTCTCCCCGCCGCGCCAAGATCACCAGCCGGGAGCTGCCGCGGAAGCGTCCGTAGGGGGAGGCTCCGGTGAGCATCTCCTGCAGCAGTAGGCCGAAGGAGTAGACGTCCGTCGCCGGAGTCGCCCGCTCTCCCCGAGCCTGCTCGGGGCTCATATAGGCCGGGGTCCCGAGGATGTCGCCGGGGGCGGTTCGGGAGGCAAACCAGGTCGGGGAATCGGCTCCCGGGAGCTGCAGCTCGTCTCCTTCAGGGATCTCCTGCGGAGGGTGCGCAGCCTCGTCGTCGGAGCCTCCGGAGCCGTCCGACGATGCGGGCGACCGGGAAGGGCGAGCCAGGCCGAAGTCCAGAATCTTGACGGTGCCCTGGTCGTCCACCAGGATGTTGGCCGGCTTCAGGTCCCGATGGGTGATGCCCTGGGCATGGGCCGTGGCCAGACCTTCGGCGATCTGCTGCGCCAGCTCCAGGGCCCGGCGCCGGTCGAGGCCTTCGTCCAGCAGCCTGCGGAGAGACCGCCCGTTCACACGCTCCATGACCAACAGGGGACCCTCCGATCCCTCCACCAGATCGAAGACCCGGCAGATGTTGGGGTGATCGAGCTGGGAGACGATCCTCGCCTCCGCCAGCAGCCGCGGGTGGTCGGTGGCGCGGCGCAGCACCTTGACCGCCACCTGCCGCTGCAGCGTCTCGTCGAAGGCGGACCACACCTCTCCCGAACCTCCGCTGCCCAGCAGCTCTTCGAAACGTAGCCGTCCGATGCGCTCCCCGGCTCTCAATGCTGGCTCCCCTTCAGCCTGTTGGGCCCTTCCCGGCTTGCCCGCCGACCCTCGTCGCCAGCTCTTCCGGCGCCCTCCTGGCACGCACGTTCGATCCTCGCCGTCAGGTCGTCGAGGGCGGCTGCCGCCGCGGCCATCACCGACTGGGCCCGGTCTTCTTCGCCGCTTACCGCCTCACCCCGGCGTAGGCTTTGGACCAGCTGCCGGCTCAGCTCTTCCAGGTGGTGGCAGCCGAGAATCCCCGCGGTCCCCACCAGACCATGGGCCGCCTCGATCAATTCCTCGTCCCGAGCGCCGGGGCCCTTCGCCGATTCGGCCGCGACCGTCAGCCGCTGGACGGCGACAGCGAAGCCATCCTGAGCCGGAGCGAGCTGCGCCTCCCCGGTGCGCTGCTCCAGGCGCCACAGGGCCGCCAAGGCCGGCGTCTCCCGCAGCGCTGCCGGCGTCTCGCCGGACTCCGGCTCCCAACCCACCAGCGAAGCTTCTCGATCCTTGGAATGGAGGGCGAGTAGACGCAGCAGGGCCCGGCGGTCGAAGGGTTTGGCCAGCTGGTCGGAGAATCCCGCCTCGGCACAGCGCTGCCAAACCGGTCTGGAAAGCTCGGCGCTCATGGCCACCAGCACCGGCGGCGGCTCCAGCCCGCTGGCGGCGACCCGGCGCGCCAGCTCGAAGCCGTCGATCCCCGGCAGGTGGAGGTCCACCAACAAGACATCGACCTCCTCCAGGTCCTCCAGACCGGCCTCGGCGTCGGCCACCGCCTCCACGGACCAGCCAGCGCCAGCGAGCCACGCGCGGGCGGCTAAGCGGTGCCCCGGGTCGTCGTCCACCACCCGTACCCGTAGCGCCGCAGCGCCCACCGGCGCGCTCCCCGCTTCCAGCCCAGCGGGATCTACCGGCGGCTCGGTGACGCGGTGGCAGGGAAGGGAGAAGTGGAAAACCGAACCCTCGCCGCGGCGGCTCTCGCAGCCCAGCTCCCCGCCCATGGCCGCTACCAGCCGCCGGCTCACTGCCAGCCCTAAACCCACCCCCTCGACGGAGCGGGCCAGGGTCGTATCCGCCCGCTCGAAGGGTTGGAAGAGGCGCTCGAGATCGTCCGCGGCGATGCCCACTCCGGAATCCCGGACCTCGAAATGCAGCCGGTCTGCACGCTTCTCGATCCCGAGCTCCACGAATCCTTCACGGGTGTAGCGCACGGCGTTGGTTCCGAGGTTGATCAGGACTTGCCGCAGCCGCAGGGGGTCGACCTCCGCCCAGACCGGAACGCCGCCCCCGACCTGCGCCCGCAGCTCCAGGGGCTTGGACTCCGCCACGGGCCGCAGGATGCCGAGAACCTCCTCCACGAGCCCCCCGAGGCGCGTCGCTTCCGGCCGCAGGACGATGCCGCGATCACCGCCGCGGGCCAGCTCCAGGGCGCCGTCCACCAGGCCGTGGAGCATTTCCAGGGAGTAGCGGAGAGTGTCCAGGGGCGGAGCTTGGTCCGGATCGTTGGCGGCGGAGGTCAAGAGATCGACCATGGCCCGGGCGGAGTGCACTGGCGTCCGCAGCTCGTGGGCGAAACGGCTGAGAAGCTGCGCCTGCTCCTCGGCGGCGGCAGCGGTCTCGGCCCCCGCCAGGGCCAACTCCGCCTCCCGCGCCGCCAGCACGGCCCGGAGCCGGCGCCGGGTTCGCCACCAGCCAACGGCCAGCAAGACCAGGGACGCCAAGCCAAGGCTCCCGAGGAGCTGGGCGGAGAAAGACAGAGACACCTCGAAGTAAAACCCTCGAAAGGAGTTCGGTCAGAAGCGAAGAAGAATGCAACGAAATACCAGACTAACCCAGGCCCCGGGGAGGGTCAACGAGTCCCCTGGGGCTTCCAAACCTTGAACACCGATGCCCCCTCCTCCCGGGCTCTGAGGCGATACACTCCCCGGCAGAGACTTCTCCGATCATGGACACCCCCAACGATGCCCTCCGCGTGCTTCTCGTCGACGACCATGCCGTGGTCCTCCGCGGGCTGGAGGCCCTCCTGGCCGAGGCCGACGAGGTCGAGGTGGTGGGCGCCGCCGGCGACGGCGGGGAAGCGGTGGAGCTGGCGCATCGGCTGCGGCCGGACGTCATCCTCATGGACCTGTTGATGCCCGGCGTGGACGGCACCGAGGCCACAGCGAAAATCCTGCGCCGGCATCCGGCGATGCGCATCGTCGTGCTCACCGGCGCCGATATCGGACGCCACGTGCTGCCGGCGCTGCGAGCCGGCGCTCTCGGCTATGTCTCCAAGAGCTCGAACCTGGAGGAGTTGCTGACGGCGATCCGCCAGGTGGCCGCGGGCCGCGCCTCCTTCCCCTACGAGCTGACCCGCCGCCTGCTCGCAGAGCTGGATGCCCCGAACCCGGTGGAGCCGCTGAGCCCCCGCGAGCAAGAGATCCTGCGCGAGGTGGCCCGCGGGCTGAGCAACCACGCCATCGCCCAACGCCTGCACATCTCTGCCGCGACGGTGCGCACCCACGTCTCCAACATCTTCGGCAAGATCGCCGTTTCGAACCGGGTCGAAGCCACCCTCTACGCCCTCCGCCACGGCATCGCATTCCTCGAGGACGCGTCCCCTAGCCCTCCGCCCGCTACGTAATTCGTCGGATCGGAAATTCCCCCCGCCGTCCGATGCGCGCCTCCCCGGCGGATTGCTAGTTTTTTCAGCAGTACTGAAAACCGAACGGGGCTCATCGAGCCCGTTCCCCACGCCCCAGATCGCCTATTCGTCGGCTGCCCCCCTCGGCAACCCCGCCGCAGTCGTCGCTTCGTACTGAGGAGTTCTTCGATGCTGCTGAAATCTACCCGGACCATCCGGTCCTTGGTCTTCTGCGCCGTTCTCGGCGCGCTCTTTCTGCTCACCTCGCTCCCCGCCGCCGCCGAAGGCAGCCGCGAGTTGATGGACTTTGAGGAAGCGCAAGGGGGCGACGCTCGCTACGCCATGCGCAACGCGGACTCGATCGTCAACGCGAGACCCGGCTGGGTCATCTTCGAGGTCTACGCCCAGGCCGGCGAGACCCTCCACGTGGGATCGAATACCACGCACACCGGCAACGGCAACATCTACGTGTGGGAGCCGGGCACTCCGGTGATCTCCGACACCTTCCCCAGCGCCCTCTTCGCCAGTGCCGCCTTGGACTGCGTGGCCCAGGCCGGTGGCGACACCAACGTCGGCCTCATCGATACCCGCGCCAAGGAACAGGCGGGGCCCGAGGTCACTCCCGGCGACGGCGGCTACGCCTCCTGTCAGCTCGCCGCCGCCACCTCCGGGCTGTATTCGGTGATGTTCCGCGCCGTCGTCGACAGTGGCTCCAACCCCTCGAACATGTCCATCAGTGATCCCAACATCGGCACCCAAAACACTACCGGCGTCCACGCTTGGGACGTGACGGTGCGCGACAGCGGGGGCACGGATCAGCCCGGGCGCCTGATGTCCCGCTGGCTCGCGCTCTACGAGACCGCTGGCGGCGGTCCCGACCAGCAGATCTTCGTTCTGACCCGCGACGGCCACCGATATCGCGCGATCTTCGACGAGCTGAACGGCATCAGCTGGTTCATGTTCTCCAACAACAAGGGCGTCCAGGACCGAGCCACCGGCGAGCCGACCTATCTGAGCTGGGCCAGCTCCCAGGCCAACGATCCCATGGATCCCCAGTTCATTCACCCCGTCTACGCCGACGATACGGCGGAGGACGTGACCAACCGGATCTTCGTCAACCCGCCAGATCCCACCACCATCACCGGCGCCAGCGGTCTGGGGGAAATCCTGGGCTATCAGGCCGGCCCCGGCTTCTTGCCCGCCCCTACCAACCTACAATTCGACGGCACCGCTTCCGGCGGCGGTACCGCCATGGCCCCCAACGGCTTCACCGACAGCGTCTTCACCTTCGGCTCGGATCCGTCCCTGAATGGCGTGCGCTACTCCCTGACCATCGATGCCGACCGCAACGGCAGCTACGGCGACACCATTGATCGCCGCCTGAGCGGGGTCTTCGACAGTACCGGCAACACGCTCTCCTACGACGGCACCGACGGCCTCGGCGACCCCCTGGACTTCGACCAGATCTACACCGCTCGCATCCAGGGCACCGGTGCAGAAGTGCATTTTCCCCTCACCGATGTCGAGAACTTCGGCAACGGCCTGACCATCGAGCGCCTGACCAACCCTGGTGCCGGCGACGTCTTCCGTGCCGCCTACGACGACTTCAACGGCTCCGCCCTCACCAACACCATGCCGGTGAGCCTGCCCGGAGGCGGCGACTCGTCCGTTACAGGCTTCCACTCCTGGAGTGCCAATAGCGGCAATAGGGACACCATCGACACCTGGACCTTCACCGCTGTCACCGGCCCGGCGGTCACCCAATTCGCCGTCGGCTCGCCGGCGGGAGGCGTGCCGCCGGCGTTCAGCAAGACGTTCTCTCCCAATCCGGTGGCCGCCCTGGAGGTCACCACCCTGACCTTCTTCATCGACAACCTCGCCAACCCGGTGGCGGCCAACAACCTCGATTTCAGCGATACCTTCCCCGCCGGCATGACCGTAGCGGACCCGGCCAACGCCGCCACAGACTGCACCGGTGGCACTCTCACCGCCGCCCCCGGCGCGGGAAGCATGAGCTACACCGGCGGCAGCATCGCCGCCAACAGCCTGTGCTCCGTCAGTGTGGACGTCACCAGCGACACTCAAGGTCTGAGCGCCAACGTCTCCGGCGAGCTGACCTCGGACCTCGGCTCCAGCGGCACCGCCACCGACACCCTGGAGGTGCTGGCTCCGCTGCCGGTGGCGGATCTGGCGACGGTCAAGCAAGCCTCCGCGGCCAACGTGGAAAGCGGCGGGACCCTGACCTACACCATCACCGTCACCAACAACAGCGCCACGGTCACCGTGCCCGACGTGGTGGTGATCGACGACCTACCGCTGGAGGTCACCCTCCTGGGCAGCTCCGGCTGCGCCGAGGATCCCCTGGGCGCCCCCATTTGCACCCTCGGCTCTCTGGCCCCGGGGGCCTCCACCTTCTACACCCTCGAGGTACAGGTGGACGCCGCCGACGGCGCATCCCTGGTCAACACCGCCATTGCCACCTCCGAGCAGACCAACGACGACGATCCCACCAACGACATCTCCGTCGCCGAGGTCACGGTCGGCCTGGTGGCCATCCCGACCCTCGATGTGGTGGGCTTTTCCATGTTGGCCTTACTGCTGCTGACCGCAGCCCTGCGGCGCCTGCGCAGGATCTGAGCGTCCTATCCCAATCCCCTCACCTCGCCCGGTGCCCCTCGCGGCACCGGGCTTTTTTGTGCTGAATCGCCTTCTTTACCCAACTCGACCACTCCAGGCCTCTGGGCTCCGCTGCTGTATGTTGCCGGCATGAGCTTGCGAGAGATCTTTGAGCAGTTCCCCGAGGCCATCGCCGAGCGGGTGCGGTGGGTGACGGAGAAAGAGGTCCCGGCGGCAGGGCGGCACGTGGTGTATTGGATGCACCATGCCGTACGCGGCCACGAGAACCCGGCGCTGGATGCGGCGATGCTGGCAGCGGTGGCGTTGGAGGTGCCGCTGCTGGTCTACCAAGGGCTGGGGGGCGGGCATCGCTTCGACAACGACCGCCACCACACCTTCATCCTCGAAGGCGCCCGGGATGTGCGGGCGGAGCTGGCGGAGCGGGGCATCGTCCACGCTTTTCACCTGGGCGAGGATCCGACACAGCCCGCGCCGCTGCACGGGCTAGCGGAGAGCGCCGCGCTGGTGGTGACGGAGGACTTCCCGGCACCGCCTTTTCCCCGCTGGACGCAGAAGCTGGCTGCGCGGACCGCGGCGCCGGTGTGGGCGGTGGACACGGCCTGCGTGGTGCCCATGAGGCTGGTGTCCAAGCCCTACGACCGCGCCTTCCGCTTTCGCAACGCCATCCAGAGCCTGCTGGCGGAGCGCCTCGGGCGACCCTGGATCGAGGTCGATGAAAGGCCCCTGCGCTTCGATCTCAAGGATCTGCCCTTCGAGGACACCGACCTGGCAGCGCTGGACTCGCCCCAGGCCATGGCGGAGGTGGTGGCGCGCTGCCCCATCGATCACACCGTCGGGCCGGTGCACCACACCCGCGGCGGCTCCGTAGCCGGGTACGAACGCTGGCGGAGCTTCAAGCAACACGGCCTCAAGGGCTATGCGGCACGGCGCAACGACGCCACTCAGGACGGCGTCAGCCGCCTCTCGGCCTATCTCCACCACGGCCACGTCTCGCCCCTGCGCATCGCCCGGGAGGCGGCGGCGATGGCTGCCACGGGGATGGGCAAAGGGGCGGAGAAGTACCTCGACGAGCTCATCGTCTGGCGGGAGCTGGCCCACAACCTGTGCTGCCATCGGCATCGGGAGGTGGAGTCGCTGGCGATTCTGCCGAATTGGGCTCGGGAGACTCTGGAAGAACACGCCGGGGATGGGGAAGCGCTGCCCTGGGAAACCCTCGCCCGAGGCCGCACCGGCGACCGCCTCTGGGACCTCTGCCAGGCGTCGCTGGTACGCCACGGCGAGCTGCACAACAACGTCCGCATGACCTGGGGCAAGGCCATCGTCGGCTGGGCCGGAGGTCCCCAGCGGGCGCTGGAGCTCCTCCTCGACCTCAACCACCGCTTCGCCCTCGACGGTTCCGACCCCAATTCCTACGGCGGCCTGCTGTGGTGCCTGGGGCTTTTCGATCGGCCCTTTCAACCGGAACGGCCGGTGCTGGGAACGGTACGCTCGCGCTCCACCCAGAGTCACGCCCGCCGCCTCGACCTCGAAGCCTACGCGCAGAAAGTTCTCGCACCGGCCACCGAGCGGCCGCTGGAGGTGGCGGTGGTGGGCGCCGGCCTCGCCGGCCTCGCCTGTGCCCGCACCCTCGCCGACCACGGTCATCGAGTACGAGTCTTCGACAAAGCCCGGGGCGTCGGGGGGCGTATGTCCACCCGCCGGGCGGAGGAGCTGCGCTACGACCACGGCGCCCAATATTTCACCGCCCGCAACGCGCGTTTGCGCCGCTGGGTCGACTCCTGGTGCCAGGCCGGGGTGGTGGCGCGCTGGGAGGGGCGCATCGCGGTGCTGGAAGAGGGAACCGTGGAGCTCAAGAAGTCCACCACCGAGCGCTTCGTCGGCGTGCCGGGGATGAACGCACTGTGCAAGCACCTGTCTCAGGAAGCAGGGACTCAAGAACTTGGGACTCAGGACCTGGAACTGACCCTGCAAACCCGGGTGACGAGGCTCCTGCGGGACGAGTCGGCAGAGAATGGCGGCCCTGCCTGGCGGCTGGAAGCGGAGGACGGGAGCGAGCTGGGCTCCTACGATGCGGTGGTGGTGACGGCGCCGGCGACTCAGGCCGCAGAGCTGCTGGAGGCCGCCGCCCCTCGCCTGGCGGTCGCCGCCCGAAAGGCGGAGACGGCCCCCTGCTGGGCCGTGATGGTCACCTTCCCCCAACCCTTGGAGCTGGACTTCGACGGCGCCTTCGTCCACGGCTCGCCGCTAAGCTGGATCGCCCGCAACGCCTCCAAGCCGGGCCGTCCGGAAGGCGAATCCTGGGTGCTCCACGCCTCTCCCGAGTGGTCCCGGGAGCACCTGGAGCTATCTCGGGAGGAGGTGGCGCCGCTGCTCCTGGAGGCCCTCCGCCGAGCTGTGGGCAAGCTGGGAAGCCCGGCCCTGGCCGGCGACCCCGCTCACCTCACGGCCCACCGCTGGCGCTACGCCTTACCGACCGAGCCGCTGCCCGAGCCCTGCCTCTTCGACCCGGAGCTCCATCTCGCCGCCGCCGGAGATTGGTGCGGCGGCCCGCGGGTGGAAGGCGCCTTCCTCTCCGGCTGCGCCGCCGCCGGGCGAACTCTCTCGCTACGACCGCGCGCCAGGCCTTCCGAAGACGCCGCGAGGACGCCGGTTCAGGCGCAGCTCTGGGAAGCCTAGAGCGCCCGCCGCCTTCCTACAGACACAGCAGGAACGCCACCAGGTCCTCCTTCTCCTGACCATCGAGGTCGAGGTCGAGGACGAGGTTGAAGAACTCCACCGTGTCGTGGAGGGTCGGCAGACGGCCATCGTGCAGGTAGGGCGGGGAATCCTTGATGCCGCGCAGGGCGAAGGTCTTGATCGGCCCTTCCGGACGCCCCTGGTAGAAACGCTCGACCTGCAGATCGTGGAGGTAGTCGTCGGTGAAGGCGGGGCCGTAGTGGCAGGCGGCGCATTGGGCCTTGCCGTGGAAGAGCTCTTCCCCGCGCAGCTCAGCGGCGGTGGCCTTCTCCGGAATGAGCCGCATCAGGGGCCCGAGCTTGGGGGCCGGGGCGTAGTCGAGGATGGCGTTGAAATCCCCCATGCGGTTGGTCACCGAACGCTGACGGGCCGCCAGGCCGATGGGCTGACCGAGCCCCCCGGGATCGCCGTCGAAGTATTCCTCCACCTCGGAGAAATGGTCGAGGCTGCGGATGGAGCGCTTCGAGGACAGCTGCATGGCGTTGAAATTGCCGCGCAGGGTTGGAGTGTCGACCCGTAGCCGGGCGAGGTTGGGGCGGCTATCGGGGGCGAGCTCGAAGGCGCCGTTGGTGTGCCCGTTGACGTGACAGGCCAGGCAGGAGACCCCCTCGCTGGGAGCCTCGGTCACCCGGTGGTGCGTCTGGTTGAACCAGGTCGTGGGGGTCGGGCGCAGGAGCTCCTTGAGCCCCTCCATCTGCTCTCCGGTGAGCAATCCGTCGAAGATCTCCCAATAGTTGCCGAAGGTGACCTCGCGGCCCCCGGTGACGTCCCCCAGCTCTTTGTGCGTGGTGAGGAACATGGGAGGTGGGAACTCCGGCAGGTAGGCATCGGGGAAGTCGTGGTCGACGTCGATGCGCCGATGCTCGGGGTGGGCTTCCAGCCAGACATCGGGAAAGACCATGTGGGCGGTGGTCTGGAGCGGGTGGGCCAGGGGCTTGTAGGGGAAGAGATCCCGCTCCTTGATCTGGTCGGGAGAGAGGGCGGCCAGTTCCTCCCAACTCGCCACCCCCTCGGGGAGCCGAGCTACCGGCCCCTGCATCACCGGCTTCCAGCCGCCAGACATGGTCACCCCGGGAATGGGCTCGCCGCTAAAGTCGAAGCGCGAGCTCATGTAGGCGCGGACTTCTTCCATCAGCTGCGGCTTGCGCTCCAGGTTGAAGGTCACCCACTGCTCGAAGGGCATGGGAAGAACCGGACTGCCGGAGGAGTGGCCCGCTCGCCCTCCGTAGCGCCACAGATCGAAGGGAGTGCGATCCCCCTTTTGGAGCTCGGGGTAGGGCTCGAGGCGGGAGATGTGCCCGTCACCGAGACCATAGTCTTCCGCCGGGTCCGGAGCTCGGGTGGCGGCCCGGCTCTGGCGAAGGTACAAATCCCCCTCCGCCGCCTGCCAGGATCCTTCTTCTCGGTCATAGCCCTCGCGTTCCCCAGCCTCGTCGGCGGAGGCCCACCCGGCGAGCAAGGGCAGCAGCAAGACGGGGAACAACAGGAGCGCCAGCAGTGGCAGCCACCGGCGTTTACGCGAATGGTGGTTCAGCGGGTCTCTTCGGGTCGAGAACGTCATGACCTTCTCCTCCTTGAAATCATGGATTCGCTCCCCCTGCCGAGCACCCTGGAGCGGGAGCCCCGACCAGGGCACGCAGCCGTTCACGGGAACCGAGGGGATCGAGAAGAAGCGAACTCTGGGGAACGCAATCGTAGGAAAACCGCCGCAGAGGCTACCATCGCAGCCCAGACCCATCAACTCTTGGAGAAATGCCCAGAGGCTAATGAATTGAGCAAAAAAGAAGGCCCCCGAGACTTGAGGAACGGCCCGCCCCCAAGCCTCGGAGACCTTACAAATCGGGGACGGCTTCGGGCTGGCGAGGAGCAGTCTCCAGCCCGCAGCCGTCATGACCACCCGAATCAGGGGCAGGTGGCGAAGGCGTTCGAATCCAGGATCGGCTCGAAGGAGCGTTCCAGCGGATTGAAGTACTGCCGCACTTCACCTGCCAAGGTGTCCACCACCGTCAGGGTCACTTCCACGTTGGTCAGGCCGGAAGCGAAGACCCAGTAGCGGTCGAAGCTGCCGCTGCAAGCGTCGAGCACCTTCACCGTCACCTCGGTGTTGTCCTCCTCGAAGAACCAGAAGTACCCCGAGTCGTCGGATAGGGTGACGGCGTTGGCGGCGTCCCGGTTGCCCTGGAAGTCGCGCCACTCGGCGCGCACCAGGAAGCGGCCACCGTTGAGGCAGAGGGTCGTGGCGTCAGCGGCGCACGCGTCGACGGCCAGGTCCAGAGGCCTCAAGAAGTTGTAGAAGACGTGGTCCGCCAGCCCGCGGCCGCTGTAGAGGCCCCAGGTGTTGTCGTACTGCCAATGGATGCCGCCGTAGATGCGGCTTTGACCGGCTTCCTCCCCGGCCTGGGAAAGGCTGGAATAGGACCGCACGACTCCCGGCACGCCGTCGGAGCCGACGGAGAAGGCGAGGTCGTCGGTGCCGAAGAAGTGGCGCAAGATCCGCGCGCTGCCACCGCTGAAGGTGCTGTGGCCGGAGGTGTAGGTGGGGAACGGCGGGGTGTTGATGAAGCTCTCCCAGGTGGTGTCGGGCCGGGTCTCGGGGCGGCCGTCCCGGTCGGCACGGTGGATGCCAGTGCTCGGCCGCCAGTTGCCGTAGTGGTATTTGTTGTCCCAGGAGACGATGGCACCGTCCGCCTGCACCAAAGACAACAGAGCGAACATGCGGGCGTTCTCCGCCATAGTGGTGGACTGAGCGTCGGCGAGAATCCGGGCGATCCAATGCCAATGGCCCGGCGGCGTAGTAGTGCCGGGACCGTCATCCCAGAACTCAGCGATCTGCGACTGGTCCGCGGTGCGCTCGGTGCTGGCGGCGCCGCCCAGGCGATAGACCTCGCGGAAGTCCCGAAGGTACTCGTTGCTGGTCAGCGGCGGCGGCGCGGGCACTCGGAACTGGGACCCACGGCGCATGGTCCACGGGGTTACGTAGGGCCACTGGGGCAGCAGCGCGGGAGCGAACGCGGGAGGAGTGGGGACCCACCAGCCGGAGCCCTCGGGGGCGCTGTAGGGCCGCGGGGTGTCGGATCCATCGTCGGCGCGGAGGGCGAGGATGGCGGCGGCGCAGGTCTCACCCCAAGCGATGCCGTCGGTCTTGGCCTGGCCGTCGGGGATCTCGCCCAGGGACTCTGCCAGGGCCGCGTCGAGCTCCGCAGCGAGGCCGGGATATTGCGCCGACAAGACGGCGTGGGCAGCTGCGGCGGCGGCGGCCTCCGGCGAGGCGCCATCGGGCGCCGGTGTGGTGACGTGGTAGGGCTCGTGGGTGGCCAGGAGACCATTCACCGCGTCGTAGACGGCAGTGT
This sequence comes from Acidobacteriota bacterium, assembly GCA_034211275.1. Lineage (NCBI taxonomy): Bacteria > Pseudomonadati > Acidobacteriota > Acidobacteriota bacterium. The sequence continues at coordinate 122,793 of JAXHTF010000002.1, read as the reverse complement.
GCATCATGGCCAATTGGCGCGTGGCCACCGGTGGGTTGGTGCGCTCGGCCCGGACAGCGTCGATGGCAACCTCATTCCAATCGGTCACCACATCCGCACCGGCACTGCCGACCAATACGAAGGCCAAGAAGCAGAGAATCCAGAATCGGGGGGCTAGGGTCTTCCCTCGCATGACAAAACTCCTCCAGGACCGAAGGTCCATCGCCACCGGAACGGTGGACCGTTTAGAACGACGCTCATCGGCGTCGAGTTGAAGACAGAGCGGCCGGACGGAGAGGAGAAGTAGCAGGCTCCGTGCCATCCGAGGCTGGGCGCCCACGATCTCTGCCCAGCGCGGGTACCAGAAACGCTGCAACGCCCCTTGGTGCAGTCACTTGGAGCTTGGAGGGCGAGACCGGAGGGCCCCGCTCGTGGAGGAGCGCGGGAGACTCTGGGAGGCGGCGGCTCATAGGCCGTATGGGACCCACCGAGCCCAGCCCCATAAAAGCTACGAGGGCGGTCGTCTCACGCGGGAATCTCCCGACATGGAAGCAGGAAGCGGCGCCGGGAGAGGCACCGGCCCGACTGCACACGATTGAGAGCGTCACGGTAGTTGCCCTCGACCACGGCTGCTGACATTCTTCCCTCCATGACCCGAAGCGCCAGCGGCCAACGATCCACCCCAACCCAGCTCTTGCGAGCTTTGAAATGGATCCTCATCACGGCGGTCGCGGTGGAGGTCGGATGGCTGGTGGTCGCCAACCTGCTGCTCCTGGGACCCCTCTCGCACTGGCTCAGTCACCGCCCGGAACGCCTCTCCATCACCTGGAGTGAGGCGCGCTCCTACTATCCCGGGCACGTCCAGGCCCGGGACTTCAAGGTCCGCAGCCAAAGCCAGAAGTTCCAGATGGAGATTTCCTCGCCGGAAGCGAAGGGTCGCCTCGGGCTGGTGGCCTTGCTCTTCAAGCGGGTGACGATCTCGGGGCTGGAAGCGCGGGATGTCCTGGTCCGCGCCCGGCATCGCCTCGACGCAGGTGAGGAATGGACGGACCTGGAACCCCACATGCCGCCCATCGAGGGCCTCCAAAATCCCCCCCACAATCCGCCACCGCCGCGGCCCAAGAATAAGAAGCGAGGCTGGCAGATCATCTTCTCCGACACTCGGCCGACCTCGGTAGCGGAGGTCTGGGTGGACGGCTTGCGGGTCGGCCCGGGGATGGTGGCGTCGGGGGATGCCCGCATCGTCACACGGAAGCTCTTTCAGCTCAGCAGGGTGCGAGTGGAGCTCGATGCCGTGCACGCCACCTCGGCAGGCACGACGCTGGCCCGAGACCTGGAGGGATCGCTGGAGGTCGCCCTCGACCCCATCCCCCTGCCCCGTACGGTGCCTCCCGGGGAAAGCCTCCCGCTGCCTTTGGACACCGCCACCTTCGATCTCCGGCTCGAGGGAGATCTCGCCGGCAGTCCGATCTTCAAGCTGCTCGCCGGACAGGTGCCGTGGCTGAGCCTCGATGCCGGCCCGGGGCGCATCGACCTCCAAGCTCGAGGTGTTGACGGGGTCTTCGAGCCGCCCGGATCCCTCGACCTGAAGCTGGAGGATGTCCGCCTGGTGGTCGCCACCTTCGCTCTCGACGGGGACGTTACCCTCGACTGGCAGTTCGCCGAGGGGAAAACCGGCTGGGCCTCTCAACTCAACGCCTCCAGCGTCTCGATGCAAACCGCCGACGCCAAGGCCGCGCCCCTGCTGGACACTGCAGAAGTCTCCCTCAGCCTCAGCGGTCCCAACCGGCAGCTGAGCTCCTACCGCGAGGAGTTGGAGCTCGACGGCGAGCTACGCGGCGGCACCATCGAGAATGTCGCGGCCTGGAACGCGCTGCTGCCTCAGGGAGCCAGTCTCGGGCTCGCGGGGGGACGAGCCACCATGAAGGCCCAGATTCGGGGCCGTTCGCAAGACGACCGCGGCTCCGCCAGCGCCGAGCTGAAGGTGGAGCACCTGCAGGTGGATTACCAGGGCCAGCGCATCGCGGGCCGAGCGGACCTCGATCTCGAGGCTCCGGAGATCGACCTGGACCGGAAGATTTATCACCTCGACGGCTCGACTCTGCGCCTCGAGAGCTTGTTGGACCTCGACCCACCGTGGTCCGGCACGTTCCGGCTCACCGACGGCTGGATTCGCCCCGGCTACTCACCCTATCTACGGGCGGATGCCGACATCGACATGTCCGACGTACGCCTCGCCGTGGGCCTGTTCCTGGCGCAGAAAAACCTTCCCGAGTGGATCGCTCACCTGATCGCCGTGAAACCGGTGACGGGGCAGAGTGCCTTGTCCCTGACGCCCAAAGGCGCTGACCTGGGGCCCTTCGAGATCGAAGGCGAGCACGTCGGCGTGCGAGGCGTGCTGGCCCTCGGCCACGAGCCCAAGGAAGGGCTCCTCTACGCCCATTACCGGGCTCTGTCCCTGGGCCTGGAGCTGGCCGACGGAGAGCGTGACGTCAAGCTGATGGGCTCCCTTCCCTGGTACGAAGACAAGCTGCCGGCGTTGCTGGAGAGGGTCGAAGCCCGCCGCTAAAAGGGGGTTGGAACCGGAGCGCAGAGCGGGGCAGGCTTTCGACACCGCCGAAGCCGCTGTGCTATAAGTTTTTTATGATGCGAGCAAACGCAGCTTGGGTCGTTCTCTTCGCTCTGACCCTCGCGAGCCTTGGTGCACCGATGCTCAGCGCCGGTCTGTGGTGCGCTGAGTCCGGCGACGACGAGTGCTGCGAGGTCGACTGCTCCCTCGACTGTACCCTCTGCGCATGCTGCTCTCATCTCCCCCGAACCACCCTCATCGGCGCCGCCTGGGCCCTTCTGGATCCCCCCGCCGACGGACTTCGGGGAGAACGCCTCGAAGCTCTCCCCGAGCCCCCGCCGAAGAAGGTCTTCCACGTTCCCAAAGCGCTCGCCTGACGTTTCCTCACCAAAGTTAGAAACCATTGAGAGGAGCACCGCGGCCCGCACTTGAAGTGCTGAAGGCCGGGGTGTCAGAGGTGTGCGCATGACGGCGAGATGGATCGCTGGAGCGCTGGCCTGCCTGGGAGCCCTGGCTCCTGTCGCGGGTGGCGCCCCTACGGCAGAGATACCGGCAGCAGAGATGACGTTCTTCGAAGCCCTGGAAGCCGCCGCTTCTTCCCCCCAGCTGCAGCGGTTGGCGGCCCGGGTAGAGGCGGGAGAGGCGGAGAGCCGGGCCGCCGAGGTCTATCCCCACAATCCGGTGCTGGAGCTCGAAGCGGCGGATCGGCGGGGTGGCGAGGGCTCTTCCACCGACCACATGGTCAAGCTCTCCCAGCAGCTGGAGATCGCCGGTCAGCGGAGCGCCCGCAGGAGCACCGCCCGGACGGACCTGGACGCGGCGAAGGCGGCGGTCTCCCACGCCCGGCGCCGATGGCTAGCCCAAACCGCCCTCGCCTTCGCCCGCGCCGAGCACCGGCGCCAGGAGCTGGAGGTGGAATCGACGGAGGCGGAGCTGGCCGCCTCCTTCGCGGCGCTGGTGGAGCGGCGGCTGGAGGCGGGCTCCGCCACCGCCCTGGATCTGGCGCTGGCCCAGGCCGGGCTGGCGCGGGCCGAGCGCCGCAGGACCCTGGCCCAATCGACCTATCGCGGCGCTCAGGCCCGCCTGGCGGAGGCCACCGCCGCCGCCGCACCCACCGTCCGCCCCGCCGGCGACCTGCCACCGTTGGTGGATCCGCCGGAGCTCGCGCAGATCCTCGACCGGAGCCGACAGGCCCGCGGGGATCTGCGGGCGGCCCGGCTGCGAGTCAACGCTGCCGAGGAGCGGCTGCAGCTGGCCCGGAAAGAGCGCATCCCGGACCTCACCCTCGGCGTGCGCGCCGGCCGCGAGGAGGGCCAGGACCTGACCGGCGTCAGCGTCGCCTTCCCCCTGCCGGTGATCCAGCGCAACCAGGGGGCCATCGCCCGCGGTGAGGCGGAGCTCTCGACGGCACGGGCGGAGCTGGCGGTAACGGAGCTGGCGGCGGGGCGGGAGATCGCCACCGCCCACGGACGACTGACGGCGGCCCTGGAGGGCCAGCAGCTGGCCCAACGCCTGGGCGTGACCCCGCTGGAAAAGGGCCTGGAGCTGGTGCAGCGATCCTTCGACGCCGGCAAGATCGGCGCCGCCGAGCTCCTGCTCTTCCGCCGCGAGTTGGTAGAGGGCCGGCGACAGCTGGTGGCGGCCCGGGGCGAGGCCTGGGAAGCGGCCATGGAGCTGGCTGTCGCCGCGGGGGTGCCGCTGCCGGGGTTGGAATGGTTGGAATCCGAGGAGGCGAAGCGATGAATCGAAGGCTTGTTGGGTTGATCATTTTCGGGCTGCTGGGCACCGGGGCGTGGAGCGGCTGTGGCCCTGTATCGGAATCCCACCTACAACGACACGAAGACGGGCACCACGAAGAAGACCACGACGCGGAAGCGAGCGGGCATCACGACGAGCACGGCGACGGGCACCATGACGAGCACGGCGGCGAAAGTGCCACGGTGACGCTGAGCCCCGAAGCCCAGAAGCGCATCGGCCTCGCCACCGCCGCCGTCGCTCAGCTTCCCTTGAGAGCGCTCCGGACCACCACCGGTACCCTCGGCTTCGACGAGACCCGCCTGGCCCGCGTCGGCCCGCGAGTGGACGGCCGGCTGGTGCGGGTACCCGGCGAGCTGGGGGAGCGGGTCGCCGCCGGCGAGATCCTGGCGGTCCTCGACTCGGTGGAGCTGGGCGAGGCCAAGGCCCGCTATTTGAGCGCCCAGGCCCGCCGCGAGGTCGCCCAGCAGCGCTACGAGCGGGAGCTGTCCCTGCGCACCGACCGCATCGCCTCGGAACAGGAGGTTCTAGATGCCGAGGGCGCCGCCCGGGAGGCTACCGCCGACCTCGCCGCAGCGCGGGAGACTCTGCGCCTGCTGGGCCTCGGTGAAGCCACCATCGACGGCCTCTCCTGGCAGGACGGGGACGCGGCCCAGGTGGCCGTGCGGGCACCCTTCGCCGGCAAGATCGTGGAGCGCAATGCCACCCTCGGCGAGCTGGTGGACCCTCGCAGCGAGCTATTCACCCTCGCCGACCTTTCCCAGGTGTGGCTGTGGGTGGATCTCTACGAGCGGGACCTGGCCCACGTCGACCTCGGCCAGCCGGTGGAGGTGCGGCTCGACGCCTGGGGCGACGAAGTCTTCCACGGCGAGCTGGCCTACATCGCCGATCAGGTCGAGGCGGAGAGCCGCACCGTGGGCGCCCGAGTCGACCTGCCCAACCCCGACGGCAGGCTCAAGCCGGGCATGTTTGCCCGCGTCTCCCTGGCCACCGGGGAACCGCAGGAGCGCAGTGTGCTCGTCGTTCCCCGGGAGGCGATTCAGCGGGATGGAGAAGAGTCCATCGTCTTCGTCAGCACCAACTCCCCGGGCCGCTTCGAGCGACGGGCGGTGCAGGTGGGAGATGTCGCCGAAGCGCTGGCGGAGATCGTCTCCGGCCTCGAAGCGGGAGATGAAGTGGTCACCGAGGGAGCCTTTCTGCTGCGCTCCCAAGCCTCCGCCGACGAGCTCGGCGGCCATCATCACCACTGAGGGGAGGGCGCCATGATTCAACGCCTCATCGACGCCTCTCTCAACCACCGGCTGGTGGTGGTCGCCCTGTGGACCCTCCTCGTCGCCGCCGGTATCCACTCCGCCCTGCACCTGCCCATCGATGCCCTGCCGGACATCACCAACATCCAGGTCCAGGTGCTCACCGACAGCCCCGGCCTGGCCCCGGAAGAGGTGGAGCAATTCGTCACCTTCCCGGTGGAAACCGCCATGAGCGGCCTGCCCCGGGTGGAGGAGATCCGCTCCCTGAGCAAATTCGGGCTCTCGGTGGTGACGGTGGTCTTCGACGAAGGCACCGACATCTACTGGGCGCGCCAGCAGGTGTCGGAGCGGCTGGCCCAGGCCCGGGAAGCGATCCCCGCAGGTTACGGCGAACCGGCCCTGGCTCCCATCACCACCGGCCTGGGAGAGGTCTACCACTTCGAGGTCGACGGGCAGCCCCGCTGCGCACCGAAGCAGCCGGACACCGAGGACTGTTGGTCGTTGATGGAGCTGCGCTCGATCCTCGACTGGCTGATCATCCCGCAGCTACGCTCGGTTCCCGGGGTGGTGGAGGTGAACGCCTTCGGCGGCGAGGTCAAGACCTTCCAGGCCACCCTCGATGCGGAGCGGCTGATGGCCCGGGGGCTCGGCGTCTCCGACGTGGTGCAGGCCATCCGCAGCAACAACCTCAACGCCGGCGGCGGCTTCGTCGCCTTCGGCGGCGAGCAGTACGTGATCCGCGGAGAGGGGCTGATCCGCACTCTGGAAGACCTAGAGCGGGTGGTGGTGGCGACCCAGGAAACCACCCCGGTCTACCTCCGGGACGTGGCGGACGTGGAGCTGGCGCCGCTGCTGCGCCAGGGCGCCGCCACCCGCGACGGGGACCGGGAAGCGGTGGCGGGCATCGTGCTCATGCTGCTGGGGGAGAACAGCCGCGCCGTCGCCCAGCGGGTCGATGAGCGGGTCGGCGAGATCTCCAGCACCCTGCCCGACGGCGTCGTCATCGACACCTATTACGACCGCTCCGACCTGGTGAACCGCACCCTGGGCACGGTGGCGGGGAACCTGCTCAAGGGTGGGCTGTTGGTGGTGGTGATCCTGCTGCTCTTGATCGGCAGCCTGCGCGCCGGGCTCTTGGTGGCGGCGGTCATCCCGCTGTCGATGCTGGTGACCTTCTCGGCCATGCGCTGGCTGGGCATCCCGGGCAATCTCATGAGCCTCGGGGCCATCGATTTCGGTCTCATCGTCGACGCTGCCGTGGTGGTGGTGGACAGCATCCTACGCGCCTTCCGCAAACGCGCCGGGGAAACCGGCGTGTCCGACCTGGAGAAGGTCCGCACCGCCGTCCACCAGGTGGCCCGGCCGGTGGTCTTCGGCGTCTCCATCATCATCCTGGTGTACATCCCGCTGCTCTCGTTGCGCGGCGTCGAGGGCAAGATGTTCCGGCCCATGGCCCTCACCGTCGGCTTCGCCCTCTTCGCCTCCCTGCTCTGTGCCCTGACCCTGATTCCGGCGGTGGCGAGCTGGCTGCTGCCCCGGGTCCGCTCCAGGGAACCGCTTCTCTACCGCGTTTGCCGGCGCCTCTACCTGCCGCTGCTGGACCGCGCGCTGGCGCACCGGCGCCTGACCGTGGGAGCGGCGGTGCTGCTGTTGGCGGTGGGGCTGGCCATCGCGCCCTTCCTGGGAGCGGAGTTCATTCCCACCCTCGACGAGGGCGCCATCGCCATGCACATCCAGCGGCTGCCCTCCATCTCCCTGGAGCAATCCAACCAGGTGAGCCTGATGGCCGAGAAAACGATCCTCGACGAGTTCTCCAACGAGGTCTCGACGGTGGTCTCGCGCACCGGGCGGCCGGAGGTGGCCCTCGATCCCATGGGGGTCGAGATCGGCGACACCTTCGTCATGCTGCACCCGGAGGAGCGCTGGCGCTTCGCCTCCAAGGAGGCCCTGGTGGAAGCGATCCAGGACGAGCTGCAGGCTCAAGTGCCGGGAGCGAAGTTCGCCTTCACCCAGCCCATCGAGCTACGCTTCGCCGAGCTCATGACCGGCGTGCGCTCCGACGTGGCGGTGCATCTCTACGGTTCCGATTTCGATCTGCTGCGGCAAAAGGCGGAGGAAATCGAGGCCGCGCTGCGCTCGGTGCCCGGAGCGGCGGACGTGGCGGCGGAGCAAATCCAGGGGCTGCCCCGGCTGCGGGTCACCGTGGACCGGGAGGCCATCGCCCGCTACGGCCTGTCGGTGCAGGAGGTCTTCCAGGTGCTGGAGGCCTTGGGAGGCATTCGCGTCGGCACGGTGCTCGAGGGGGCCATGCGATTCCCCGTCCAGGTGCGCTATCCCGAGCGGCTACGCGACGATCCCCAACGCCTGAAGGAGCTGCGCATCGCCGCCGCACCGGCGGAGCCCGGCGGTCCGCCCCGCATGATCCCCCTGGACCAGCTAGCCACCATCCGCGTGGCCGAAGGTCCGGCGCAGATCAACCGGCATCAAGTTTCCCGCCGCATCGGCATCGAAGCCAATGTGCGGGGGCGCGACCTGGCGTCCTTCGTGGCAGAGGCTCAGCGGACGGTGGCGGAGCAGGTGGAGCTGCCCGCCGGCTGGCGCCTGAGCTGGGGTGGGCAATACGAGAATCTCCAGGAAGCCTCTCAGCGCCTGCTGCTCATCGTCCCCGCCGTCCTGCTGTTGATCTTCATCCTGCTCTACAGCGCCTTCGGCTCCGGGCGACTGACCGTGCTGGTCTTCCTCAACGTGCCTCTGGCGCTCTCCGGAGGGCTGCTGGCCCTGGGCCTTCGGGGCTATCCGTTCTCCATCTCCGCGGCAGTGGGCTTCATCGCGGTCTTCGGCATCGCGGTGCTCAACGGCCTGGTGCTGATGGAGCACATCCGGAATCAGCGGCAGACCGGCCTGGGACCTCGTCAGGCCGCTCGGGAAGGGGCCCGACTGCGCTTGCGAGCGGTGCTCATGACCGCCTCCACGGACATCATCGGCTTCCTGCCCATGGCCGTCGCCACCTCGGCGGGGGCCGAGGTCCAGCGCCCCCTGGCCACCGTGGTGGTGGGCGGCCTGATCACCGCGACGCTGCTCACCCTGCTGGTACTGCCGGCGCTCTACGCTCGCACCTCTGATACCCGACCCTCTGATACCGTCGGCACCGTCTCGCCGTGAACCAACCCAAAGGAGTCGACCCTTGACCTATCAGCGCAGCCTCCCCGCCCTCCTCGCAGCCTTCGCCCTCATGTTGTTGGCCCCGATGTCGGCCAGCGCGATGGATCTCTCCGTCCACGGCAGTTATTGGGATACGGATGACTTCGGGGAGTCGGTGGGGGCCGGCGCGCGGCTGACCTTCTTCAGCGCTCTCCAGCTGGAGCTGGGCGTCTCCTACTTCGAAGACTTCGGTGAGGATTTCGACTTCGACCTCGACGATCCGGGCCTCGACACCATCACCCTGGAGATCGAGGCGATCCCGGTGGATATCGGCGCTCGGGTCAATCTCGGCGGCCGCACCGGCATCTACCTCGGCGCCGGCGGCACCCTCTACCTTCTCGACACGCCGGCGGGCAGCGTCGACGACGAGGTCGGATACTACTTCCGCGCCGGGCTGCAGTTCCGCAGCTTCTTCGTCGAGGCGGGGTATCGGGAAGTCGAGGGCACCCTCGACGATCTGGACTTCGACGACATCGACGACCTGGACGATCTCGACATCGGCGACTCCAACTTCGACCTCACCGGCTTCTTCATCAACGCCGGCTGGCGCTTCTGACCCGGGTCAGCCGCGAACGCGAGCTCAGGGGCCGGCGGCCTTGATCTCTTCGCTGGCCTCGTCGGCGTACTTTTCGAAATTCTTCCGGAACAGCCCGGCGAGCTTCTCCGCCTGGGCGTCGTAGGCGGCGCCGTCGGCCCAGGTCTGCTTGGGCTTGAGGATCTCCGCCGGCACTCCCAGGCACTTCGTCGGCACCTCGATCCCGAAGACCGGATCCCGCTCCGTCGGCGCCTGGTCGAGGGTGCCGTCGTGGATGCCGTCGATGATGGCGCGGGTGTGGGGCAGGGAGATGCGGTGACCGACGCCGTAGGGACCGCCGGTCCAGCCGGTGTTGACCAGCCAGGTCTGGGCTCCGTGGGCACGGAGCTTTTCCGCCAACAGCTCAGCGTAACGCGTCGGGTGCCAGACGAGAAACGGAGCCCCGAAGCAGGCGGAGAAGGTGGCCTGGGGCTCGGTGACCCCGACCTCGGTACCGGCGATCTTGGCAGTGTAGCCGCTGATGAAATGGTACATGGCCTGAGCCGGGGTCAGCTTGCTCACCGGCGGCAACACCCCGAAAGCGTCGGCGGTGAGGAAGATGACGTTCTTGGGATGCCCCGCCACGCAGGGAATCTTGGCGTTGGGGATGAACTCGATGGGATAACTGCAGCGGGTGTTGACGGTGATGGAGGTGTCGGAGTAGTCCACCTCCCGGGTGTCCGGGTCGTAGACCACGTTCTCCAGCACCGAGCCGAAGCGAATGGCGTTGAAGATCTCCGGCTCCTTCTCCGCCGACAGGTCGATGGCCTTGGCGTAACAACCGCCCTCGATGTTGAACACACCATCGTCGCTCCAACAATGCTCGTCGTCGCCGATGAGACGCCGCCGGGCGTCGGCGCTGAGAGAGGTCTTGCCGGTGCCGGAGAGGCCGAAGAAGACGGAGACATCTCCCTCCATGCCCTCGTTGGCGGAGCAGTGCATGCTGAAGATGTTCTGCTTCGGCATCAAGTAGTGCATGACGGTGAAGATGCCCTTCTTCATCTCACCGGCGTACTCGGTGCCCAGGATGACGAATTTGCGCTGCCCCAAATGCAAGCTGACGCTGGTCTTGGAGGTCATGCCGGTGGTGTAGCGGTTGGCGGGGAAGCCGCCACCGTTGAACACCACATAGTCGGGCTCGCCAAAATCCTTCAGCTCCGCCATCGTCGGGCGGATCAACATGTTGAACATGAACAGGGCGTGGTAGGCCCGGGAAGTGATGATCCGCACCTTGATGCGGTACTTCTCGTCCCAGCCGGCGAAGCCGTCGATGACGTAGAGGCGAGGGCGAGTGTTGAGGTAGTCGGTGGCCCGTTCGAGGTTGATCTCGAAGGTGTGGTCGTCGATGGGCGTGTTCACCGGCCCCCACCAGACGTCGTCCTTGCTGCCCGGATCTTCGACGATGCGCTTGTCGTCGGGACTGCGACCGGTCTTGTCGCCACTGTAGGCGATGAGGGCGCCGGAGGAGGCGATGGCGGTACCGGCTTCCTCGCTCAGACCGTGTTCGTAGAGCAGCGCCGGCGGCGGGTTGCGGACTATGGAGTCAACATGAATGCCGTAGGCGGTCAGATCGAACAGCTCGCTCATCGTCTACCTCTTGAACGTTGCGGATTGTTTGGGTGCGGAGAGCGCACTCCGAGCACCCGCCGAGGCTAGCACGATGAGACGTCTAGGTCAGCTGCTTGGACTGATGCTTCGGCCGGAAGGACAGAGCCTCCCGGTGGTTCCCGAACCCGGAGGAAGATGAGCTTCAGGACTCGGCGCTATGCACCGAAACCAGCGCCGGCTGTGCGTCCGAATCATCGACGCTGACCGCACCACCGGGGCTGCACAGGGCGCGCAGGAAGCTCTGGGCGACCCCCTCGAGACGCTGGACCAAAGTCCGCAGCGCCGTAGCCAACGGACCGTCGGCGAGGGCAGCGGTCTGGGCGGTGAACTCGGACAGGGACAACAGATCCCGCGCCGCCGCCCGCACTTCACGGCGGGTGGAGGACTCGGGCAGTTGGACTTCGCCGCCCTGAGACTCGCGGGCATACGCGTAGACCAGCCCACCGAGGTCGCGCAGCGCCTGGGCGTCGGCGGAGCCCCCGAGGGGCCAGAGAGCGGTCTCCCGGAACCCGAAGGCGTCCTCCCAGGTGGCGGCGTCGAGCTCCACCGAGGCTCCGCCACGGACTTTGGGGAAGATCTCTTCCGCCCACAGCATCAGCCGCATGCCATCCCGACCGGCCTTCTTGGCCAGCTCCCAATCCGACGGATTGAGCGTGCTGCGACCGCGCACGTCGACGTTGTCCTGGAGAAAGGCGGCAAGAAACTCGAGGTCACCGAGGATGGCACTGACCCGGGCACGCAACGCCTCGCCCTCAGACAGAGGGTCGGCACGGCGCAGAAGATCTTCGAGAAAGCGGCCGGCACGGCGAAGCATCGCCTCTTCGGCCGGAGCGAGGAACCACTCCAACAGCACTTCACGAAAGGCACCGGCTCCATGGACGGAAGGGGCAGGGGAAATCGAAGGGGACTGGGGTTCGACAGCGTTCATGGGCGGGTCTCCTCAAAAGTTGCACCGCATCAACAAAACATAGTGGGGCCTGGTGGCAACCGAGGCGGCGAATTCGCTCCGGCGGGCCCGCTGGAATCACCAAGCTGGCTCCTGGGGCAGTTGCCGCCGGATCCTCGACCAGGAACGCCGCACGCCAGCGGTGGATGCATCCTCGGAACCGAAGACCGGCCTGACCCTCTGAACGGAAAGCGACCCCGTGCTCGCATCGCAAAGCCCGGGAGCTTCGAGCCGGCAGCCAGCGGTACCGGCCCTTTAGTCACGCTTCTCAGCACTCGACCCTATTCAAGAAGTTTCGATATCGAGCAGTTTCCCTGTAGACTTGGAGCCATTCAAGAAGTCAACGCCTGCGGGAGGCCAAGTTTTGGAAAAATTCCAGAAGTCGACCTCGGCATTGCTGGTCGATGCCCTCGATCGAGAAATCCGGAGCCGGGGATATGGCTCCATCTCGAAGCTGGAGCGCGCTCTCGGCGAACAGACCGGCTGGTGGCATTACCGCCGGCAGAACGGTGATCTGCGCCTCCAGGATCTGCTCGCAGTGCTCGACCACCTCGGCCTGCACCCCATCTCCTTCCTGCGCCGTCACCTGGCCACCGGCGAGGGACTAGACCTCGACCGCCCCTGCGGCGAGCCGCCGCCGATCGTGGAAAAAGCCTGGGACCGAGTGATTCAGGAGCAGGAGGCCCCCGGGGTGGGGGAAGACTTCTTGGAGGCGTTGGATCGACGAAGAGACCATGACCCTGAGACGGCCCTCAAGTTAGCCGAGGCTTCTATCCCTCTAGTAGAGCTCCAGCGGGTGCCGCAGCTTCTGGGCATCGCGGGCTCCGCCCAGCGCCTGCTGCTCCTCCTCGACGAGGCGGAGCATACCCTTCACGCAGCCGTACAGATGGCCTACCAGCACGGAGATCTAGCTTGTTTTGGCAACCTTCTCCGCCGATTCAGCTATGTGGCGCTAGACCGTGGCCATAGATCCACAGCCTTGACTCTGGCCGAGCGAGCCTCGATTCACCTCCTGCGAGCAGGGGATTTCGAAGGCATCGCCAAAGTAGCCGTGGAGCAAGGACTTTGCTTGAGCTATCTAGATCGCGATGACGAGGCTCTACAGTGCTTCCAAACCGCCCTCGCTAAACTTCCGGAGAATGCTTTTCGGTATCGTTGCGCAGCTCTACAGAACATGGCGCGGGTTTATGAGAACAAGCGCCAGCTGGAGAGTGCTCTGCAATGCTTGGCCGAAGCTGAGAAGCTCTCGGAAGCGATGGGCGCTAGGCACCGCGCCAAGCTTGTCTGGTTGCGCGCTAGCTTGCTGATCAAGCTAGACATGCCCGAGGTCGCGGCGGAATTGCTGTGGGAAGTTGTGAGCACCATGAGATCGTGCCACCTCGGTGAGGCAGCTCTCGCTACCTGCGACCTGGTACACGTGCAGCTTCAACTCGGCAACCCCAGGGAGGCCTACCTAACCGCCACCTCTATGCGCGCCCTGGTCGAACCACTACACAACAGCAAGGTCATCACTGCCGCGCTAGCTGAGTTGCTGCGCGCCGGCCAGGAAGGCCTGACCCTTGCTCTCGTTGAACGCATCAAGCGCCAAATCGAGAGCGAGCGGCGACAGGGAAAGATCTGGCTTTCTCTAAGCCAGAGCGTAGAGCCCGCATCTACCAGCGACAGGTCATACCTAGAGGGACTCGCAGAAGCCTAGCCGCCTCCAGGAAGCTCGCTTCTTGGCCTCCGGCCTTGCAGCTCAAAAGGCTGATGCGGGCCGCAGTCGTGAGGTCTGCGGTCCGCATCAGCCTGCACTTTCATTCCGTTAGGCGTCTGGGTCGATTCCGGGGCCCATCTCTACCACCGGCCCCATCCAATCTTGCCCTTGCATCAAAGCCTGAACCGAGGAGGACTGCTCCTCGCTAGCCTGGCTCAAGGGGGCCAAGCCCAGAATCAGTGCAAGTACGATCACCAAGAAGAATGCACGCATCGCTCCTCCAACCGCAGGGCTCCCCAACCAAGCAACATTGCCGGTCATGTCCCCGCTGCTCATACGCTATGCGCCAAAGAGCGAGATGCCAAACTCTAAATCTTCGGATAAGCCGAACTGACGCATAGCATTGCTTTTCTATGGCAGCCTTAGGCCTTATCTCTAGCAGGTAACGAGCCATCCAGCCGCCGCTAAAACAGTCTTCACCCATCAAGTCGCTTTTCTTCAAGGACATGCAGCGATTGCCATCCGCCTCCCAAAGAAACCTTTCCGGAGAGACCAAATTTCACATGTCTAGAAGAAAGCAACAACACTAAGAGGGTGTATCGAAGTCCACCACCCGAGACACCCGAGCGAGGATTGGGAGGAATCACGCTCGAACGAACGCATTTTTCTTCTCACCCTCCAACCGAGGAAATCTTCCGTGACCAGGATCCGCCGGAGCTTTGAGCGATATATCGGTATCGATTATTCCGGCGCCGCCACGCCAGAGAAGGGGCTGCCGGGGCTGCGGGCCTATCGGGCGGACGGCGCCGAGCCGCCGCGGGAGATCTCACCCACCACAGGACGCTCGAAGTATTGGTCTCGGCGAGGCCTTGCCCACTGGCTAGCGGAGATCCTGGAGGAGGGCGGCGGGGCTACCCTGGTGGGCATCGATCATGGATTCTCCTTCCCCCTGCCCTACTTCGAGCTCCATGGAGTGGAGCCGGATTGGGACGCCTTCCTCGCCGACTTCTCCCGTCACTGGCCCACCGGCGGCGACGGGGTTTGGGTCGACGACGTGCGCCAGGCCCGGGTCGGTGACGGCACGAGCCGGAGCGGCGATGCGCGCTGGCGGAGGCTGTGCGAGCGCCGAGCCGGCGGCGCCAAATCGGTGTTCCACTTCGACGTCCAGGGCTCGGTGGCAAAGTCCACCCACAGCGGGCTGCCCTGGCTCTTGCTCCTGCGCCGGCGCCTCGGCGCGAAGCTGCACTTCTGGCCCTTCGACGGCTGGCAGATCCCCGACGGCCGCTCCGCGATTGCCGAGGTCTACCCATCTCTGTGGAGCAGCGGTTTCCCGCGGGAGAACCGCACCGGCGACCAGCACGACGCCTACAGCGCCGCTGCCTGGATGCAGCAGGCGGATCGCTGCGGCCGGCTGGGACAGTTTCTCCACCCGGATCTCACCCCCGAAGGCCACGCGCTGGCATCGGTGGAAGGCTGGATTCTCGGGGTTCGGTGATTCTTCGTCGAGCAGGCAAAGCGGCGGGCCGGCTCGGGTATTGAGGCTATCCGTCGTCGAGCAAACCCTGAGCGCGCATCCACTCATCGTTGTAGATGGTGCTGAGGTAGCGGCCGCCGGAGTCCGGAAAGAGGGTGGCGATGCGCGCCGGGCGGCCCAGGGAGCCGTCCAGCTGCCGGGCGACCTGACTCACGCCCCATAGGGCTCCGCCGCTGGAACCGCCGGCGAAGACCGCCTCGCGCTTCGCCAAGCGCCGCGCCCAATGAAAGGCCTGGCGGTCGGTGACCTGGACCATGTCGTCGAGGAGCTCGAACTCCGGGCAGTTGATGATCTCCTCGTCCCCCAGACCTTCCACCCGATAGGGGGCAGGCTCTACCATCCGGCGGGAGCGGAAGTATTCAGTGAACACCGAGCCGGCGATATCCACCGCCACCACGCGGATCGCGGGATCCTGCTCTTTGAGGTAGCGGGCGACGCCGGAGACCGTGCCGCCGGTGCCGATGCCGGCGACGAAATAGTCGATGCGTCCGTCCATCTGGCGCCAGATCTCCGGACCGGTAGTCAGATAGTGGGCGCGGTTGTTGGCACGGTTGTTGTGCTGGTCCGGATAGTAGGCCCCGGGGGTCTGCTCCACCACCTGCAGAGCCTTGCGGTTGTAGCTCTCCGGGTCCTCCGGCGGCAGGGTGCCGTCCACCAGCACTAGCTCCACTCCAAGAGCTCGCAAACAGTCGAGCTTCTCCTTCGAGGTCTGGCGCCGCACCACCAGCTTGGTCTTGAGGCCATATTGAGCCGCCATCATTGCCAGCCCCATGGCGGTGCTGCCGGAAGAAGACTCGACGATGGTGCCGCCCTCGCGCAGCTGCCCGCTTTCCAGCGCCTCCAGGATCATGAAGCGGGCGATGCGGTCCTTGACGCTGCCCATGGGATTCATGAACTCGAGCTTGGCCCACACCTCGCAGCGATCCTCGCCGCAGCCTTCGTGGCCTTCCAGCGCGCGGCGCATCTGCACCAGAGGAGTCCAGCCCACGGCGTCGGAGAGACGGGCGTGAACCCGCAGATCCGGTCCCGTTGTGGGGCGGCGGTGAGCGAGCACAGGGGCGCGGAGGTCTTGCATGCCAGGGATTCTAGCGCCCTCGGCACCGCCGGGGGTGACCTCACCGAGGCCCGATGAAGGCAAAACCGTGGCAGGGATCCCGCCGCCGGCGGGGAGCCAGCGCTATTTCGCTTCCCTCATCGCCGCGTAAAGCTCTCGGCAGCGGGCCACCATGGCCCGGCGGTTGTGATGCCCGAGGGCCCGCCGACGACGAGCTTGGATCACCTCCGGGGACGGCCGCGGTAGCGCTTCCAAGACATCGACTACCGCTGCCGCCATGGCAGTCGGATCAGCAGCGATCTCCCAAGCCGGCAAAGCTCCACAGCTCTCCTCACCAAAGACCTCGTCGAGCTCGCCGCCGGCCACGGCGATCACCGGCACCGCACAGGCGAGGGCACGCAGGGGCCAGAGTGCTTCGATACCGCCGGCTTCGGAGGCCGGGTGGAGCAGGGCACGGGCGTAGGGTAGAAGGTCCTCGGCGCCGCCTTGGGCCGGGCTCCACAGCTCCATACCGACCTCTTCCGCCACCGCCGTCGCCAGCTTGCGGCCCTGGCCACCGCCGGCCCCGGACCAAGCGAGGAAATCCCCCCGCGGCTCGGCCACCGGCCGATAGCGCACCAGATCCACACCCAGAGTGACCGCCACCGGTGCTTCTTCGATCGCCTCTCGGGACCTCCCACCGGCTGTGGACCACTCCACCACCAACCCACTTTGGGGCGCAGCGGTGAAGCGCAGCCGGCGCAGCAGAGGAGGAGCCACCAGCCGCGGCGGCAGCAGCGCTGCCGGGTGGTCGGCGGCAACCAACGGCGAGTGCAGCACCGGCGTACCGGCGGCGGCCACCAGCTGCAGGGGGGTCACCACCGGCGCCAGGCAATGCACCAGGTCGTAGCCGCGGGTCATTCCCGACAGCACCAGCTGACAGAAGAGAGCGTCGAGCCGCCGACCGGAAGCCTCCAGGCTTCCCCCGCCGGGAAGCTCCTCCGGATCCAGCGAGACCAGCGGCAACTCGACCTGTGATCCCCGGCCGGCGAAGAGATCCACTGCCAGATCCTCGTTGGCAGCGCAGTGCTCGGCCAACCCCTGCGCCAACTCGTAGCCCAGCACTGCCGCCGGACCCGATACCGAGGGCTCCAGCGGCGTGCCGGGATCGATCCACAAAGCCACACGCAAAGCGCTCATGGGGTCTCCCTCGCGGTTGACTCTCGCAGTCTCAGAGGCATACACTGATTATGAAGAATATTTTTGATCAACGACTTCCCGCGTTGAAGTTTCTCATCATTGCCAGCATTCCGGGGTACCAATCCCAACCGTCTCCGGGAAGCCATGATCAGAGATTCGAGCGACGCTGTCCCCCCGGTCTCATGTCCGAGAACCGACGCAGGGCGGATGGCTAGATTCAGCCGAGGCGTCGAGCTCGACCGCCGCACTGGCGCAATCCGGCGGCAGCTCAGCCATCGGCTCCGCACCTCCCCGGGCGGATGATCGCGGGGCTCACAGCCCTGCCGGAGGGTGGTTATGGCCAAATGTGATTTCAAGTTCTCCCTCGTCCAGTCGGTGATCAATCCTGCCGACTGGAAGCTCGACATGGTTTCCCTGAGCGCCGACGGCGTACTCAACAACCTGGGTACGGTCTCCGCACAGATGCCTCGGGGCCAGATGCGGGTCGCATCCGACAAGTGCGACTGGTCGGTGAACCTGCTCCAGAACCGAGTCGGCAAGTTCCGCCAGCCGGGTGTCAACGCGACGCTTTCCGCTTCGAAGTGCGA
Organism: Acidobacteriota bacterium; assembly: GCA_034211275.1. Classification (NCBI taxonomy): domain Bacteria; kingdom Pseudomonadati; phylum Acidobacteriota; species Acidobacteriota bacterium. The sequence continues at coordinate 104,861 of JAXHTF010000002.1, read as the reverse complement.
TTTCCGCATCAACCTCGAGTTCGGTCTCCAGGAAGGCCGCCAGTTCCGGCTGGGCGCGGTGTCCTCGTCGAAGTGTGATTTCCGCATCGAGCGCTTCCAGACTTACGATCCGCGAGAGCGTTCCTGGACGGAGAGCAAGCTCCCCGAGAGCAGCGACTAGCCGCCCCGGCCGATGCAATCCGAAGCCGCCACCGGTGCTTCCGAGCACCGGCTCCCGGCACCGGTGGATCTGCTGGTACCGGAACGGGGGCTCCGGCTACGACATCTCCCCGGCCAGGTCTGCCTGGCCAGCCGCCGAGCCTTCGCCCCGGCGGTCAGCCCGGACGAAGGTCTCCTCGAGGACATCGCCCGCTGTCTGGCGGGAGACCCATCCCACTTCCTCGTCGCCCGCCTGCGCCCCACCGGCGGCGAGGCTCCGCCCTGCGCCGGCTGCAGCACACCGACCATAGCCCTCTCCGTCGACGCCGCCCTGGGGGAGGCCAGCGGGCTGGTGGTGGAGGGGCTCAGCGCCCGCTGGTGCCGAAGCTGCGGTGAGTTGCTGCTACCCGATGCGGTAGAGCAGCTGCGCCCACGCCTCGAGGGCTTTGAGGGGGCTGCCGGCGGCGAAGCGGTACCGAGCCTGATCTACGAGACTCCCGGCCATCCGCGCTCGGTGCAGCTGGAAGTCTCCACCCGCTGCAATCTCACCTGCTCCTACTGCTCCCATCGCCATCTGGAAAGCAAGCGCTTCCAACCCTTCGAAGAGTTCCTCCGCCATCTCGACGGCATCGATTTCCACCGGGTGCGCAACGTCGACTTCACCGGCCTCGGCGAACCGGTGCTCCACCCTCGCCTGCCGGACATGGTGCGCGAGGTACGCCGCCGCGCTCCCCGAGCCGAGGTGCGGGTGGTGACCAACGGCACCGTCTTCGACGCCCGCCGCTTCGAACCCCTGTGCGCGGCGGGCATCACCTCCATCGCCTTCTCTCTCGACTCCTTGGATCCCCAACGCTTCGCCCACCAGCGCGGCGGTACGGCCCTCCAGCCGGTGCTCGACAATCTCGAAGCGCTGGTGGAGCATCGGCGGCGGCAGAACCTCGACCATCTGCGCATCAAGATCAAAGCGGTGCTGGTGGACGATCCCTACGCCGACGCCGAAGCGCTTCTCTCCTACTCCGCCCATCTGGGGCTGCGCATGCCCCACTTCTCGTGCATCGACCCGCGCTCCACCGCGCAGGAGAGCTACGACGAAACCTGGCTGGAGGAGGGCTGGGACGGCGGCGACGAGGCTTTCCTGCGCTGGAGCGAGGACCGCTGGCGCCAGCTCACCGGCGAGGCGCCAATCCCAGCATCCCCGGTGCTCTCACCGGAGCACGACGAGATCCTGCACCCCGCCATCGGTCCGCCGCCGGAGCTCTGCCGGTGGGCGGTGGACGCCGCCTACTTGACCATCGACGGCTCCTCCCTGACCTGCTGCGAAGCGATGATCGACCTGCCCCGGCGCCCCCTGGCGCAACTCGACGGCAGCTCCCTGGCGGAGCTTTGGATCGGCGATTTGCTGTGGGGGTACCGCCTGCCCCTGGCGCTGGGCTGGCTGCCCCCGGGCTGCGTCGGCTGCCCTCAGGCACCGGCCCACGGCCGGCCCTTGACGGAGCCGGGCGAGCCTCTGCCCACCACCGGAGCTGCATCGCTGCTGCAAATCGGAAGCGCGAGCCGACCCCGCCAGGACACCCCGCCGCTGGACGGGAATCCAGGGAAACCCGGTCGGTGAACCCGGCACACCAGGACGCGCCGCCGCCGGAGAGCTCTCGCGGGGGCGCTGGCGGGAGTCCTGCGCCGGAAGAGGTGCTCGACACCTTCGGCCAGCTCTTCCTCCTGGCCTTCGACGGCACCCGGCTGGGGGAGGACGTGGCGGAGTTCTTCCGCACCTTCCGCATCGGCGGCGTGGTCCTCTTCACCGACAACTTTCGCCATCCGGAGCAGCTGGGCCAGCTCACCGCCGAGCTCCAGCACCGCTGCGCCCGGCCCGGCGAGCCCCTGTTGGTGGCTACCGATCACGAAGGGGGCCGAGTGCAGCGCTTTCGCACCGGGTTCACTCGCCTCCCGCCCATGGCCGAGCTCGGCACCGGCGAACCCGCTGCAACCGAGGAGCTGCTGGCCCAAGCGGGAGCGGAGCTCGCCGGCGCCGGAGTCCACCTCTGCCTCGCCCCGGTGGCGGATCTGGCCGCCGCCACCAGCGCCGGCGCGGTGGGAGACCGCTCCTTCGGCCTCGATCCTCGGCGCACCGCCGAGCACGTCGCGGCGGCGGTGCGGGGACTGCGCCGAGGCGGGGTCTTGAGCTGCGTCAAACACTTTCCGGGCCACGGCGCCACCGAGGTCGACAGCCATCGGGATCTGCCGGTAGTGTCCGCGTCCCGCAGCGTGATGGAGGAGCGGGAGCTGATCCCCTTCCGCGCCGCCCTGGCGGCTGATGTCGACGCGGTGATGACCGCTCACGTACGCTATCCCCAGGCCGGCGCCGACGGCGAAGCCCCTGGGGAAGATCCGCCCGCTAGCCTCTCGCCCTTCTGGCAGCGGCAGGTCTTGCGTCAGGAGCTCGGCTACGAGGGCCCCATCGTCGCCGACGCGCTGGAAATGAAGGCCCTGCGGCGGTACTGGACGCCGGCGGAATGCGGCGCCCTGGCTTTCGCCGCCGGCAGTGATCTGCTGATCTACTACAAGGAGGCGCATCAATTCAGCGCCGTTTATCGCCTCCATCGGGCGCTGGAACAGGGCCGGCTGAGCCCCACCCGGGTCGCCGAGGCCCTGGGCCGCGTCCGCCGCCTCAAGGGCCGCCTGCTGAAAATGCACCCCGAGCTGGCCACGACACCACCCCTACAGACCATGAAGAAGAACGCCTCATGAAGCCCCGCCCTCGAGGGCTCACCGGGCTCCTGGCCGGCACCGGGCTCCTGGCCGGCATTGGGCTCCTGGCCGGCATTGGGCTCCTGGCCGGCACCCTCCTCCTCGCCCTCACCATCAGCGGGGCCGCAAGGCCGGCGGCGCCCCAGCCGCCCACCGAAGCTGGAACAGTGGCACCAGGAGGGAACGAAAAGCCACGAGCCGAAGCCGCGGGCTTCGACGTCCTGCACTACGAGGCCATCCTCGATCTCGACTTCCTCCAACCCGCAGTGCTGGGGGACGTCACGGTGGAGTTGCGCTCCTTGGTCGATGAGCTGGCGACCATCCGGCTGGCCTCGGAGGGGCTGATCATCGAGGAAGTCCGGAGCGGCGGATCTCCGGTGCCGTTCCGGGTGGAGGAAGCCGAAGCGGCCCTCTTCCTCGATCTTTCCCCCGAACCCAGAACGAAGGGCCCCATGGCCAAGGAAGAAGTGCGACGCTTCCGGATCCGCTACCGATCCGATGCGAAGCGAGGCCTGCGCTTCGACCACGACCAGGTCTTCACCGCCTTCCACACCGCGGGCTGGATGCCCTGCCACGATCATCCCGGCGACCGCGCCACCCTCGACCTTTCCCTCACCGCCCCCGCCACCCTGCACGTCGAAGCCACCGGCCGAAGGATCGAAAGCGCCGACGCTGCCGACCAGCCCACCGGAGACCTCCAGCATCACCATCGATATCGCCTGGAGACCCCGCGGCCCGCCTACCTCTATGGTTTTCTGGCGGCGCCCCTCGAGGCAGTCGCCGAGGTAGCCCAAGGAGCCTTCGGCGAAAAGGTCACCCTGAACTATGTCGGCCGGGACTTCAACGGCGCCGAGCTGCGGCGCATCTTCGCCGACACGCCCCGCATGCTGCGCTTCTTCGGCCAGCGAGCGGGGCTGCCCTACGAGGGCAGCTCCTACACCCAGGCGTTGCTCCACGAAGCGCCGCCGCAGGAGATGGCCGGGCTCTCCCTGTTCAGCACTCGCTATGGCAAGGCGTTGCTCGCCGACCCGCAGGAGGATTACCTCCTCGCCCACGAGCTGGCTCATCATTGGTGGGGCAACCGCGTCACCGGCGCCACCTGGTCGGAGTTCTGGCTTCATGAAGGCCTGGTGTCGTTCATGGTGGCGGCCTACAAGGAGGACCGTTGGGGCCGCGCCGCCTACGACCGCGAGCGGGTTCTGGCCCGGCTGCGCTATTTGCGCGCTCTCGCCGAGGAGCCTCCGCGGCCGCTGGTGCACCACGGTTGGGACCGCCCCGAGGAGATGAGCGGAGGCCTGACCTACAGCCGCGGTCTGCTGGTGCTCCATCTGCTGCGTCAGGAGGTCGGAGACGAGGTTTTCTGGAAGGGCCTCCAACGCTTCACCGTCGCCGGTGCGAAAGCCGGCGCGGTGACCAGCCGAGACCTCCAGCGAGCCATCGAGGCGGCGGGCGGTGGAGACCTCCAATCCTTTTTCGACGCCTGGGTCTACGGCGGCGACATGCCGCGGGTGCTGGCCCGCCATAGCTTGGTGGAGGGCGCCGTGGAGGGCGCCGTGGAGGACGCCGTGGAGATCGACCTGGAGCAGCAGACCCGGCAGCCCTGGCCCCTGCCCCTGGAGGTGACGGTGGTGACCTCCGAAGGGCGGCAGAGCCGGCGAATCCTCTTCGACCAGCGGCGGCAAACCCTCCGCTGGCCCGTGAAAGGGCACGTGGAAGGAAAAGTCCTGTCCGTGCTGGTGGACGCCGGCGGCCACCTACCGAGGCCCGTCGAGCACTACCGTCCGCCGGCCATGTTGAGCCATCAGGTGGCGGAAGGTCCAAGCTTGGTAGACCGGGCGCAGGCTCTGATGGCGCTGGGAGAAGCCTGCGAAGAAGCCGCCCAGGAGGCCCCCTGCACAGACCTCGGCGGCTATTACTCCCGCCTCGAGGAGCAGGCGCCGGAGGCTTTGATCCGCCGGCTGGCGGCGCGGGAACGGCAGCGACGATGAGCTCCCAGGTGAACAGCTCCCAGGTAACCAGCTCCCGGGACCATGCCCTGCTGACCATCACCCCTGGGTGCGTCAACCGCGGCAATCTGATCATCGAGCACGCGGTGCGCAGCTGCTTCGGGTTTCCCAACTTCGCCGTCGAGATCAACGCCCACCGGCCGTTGGGAGAGAAGGAGCTGGAAGCCATCCACCGCTGCCGCGCCCTGGTCCTGCCCGGCGCCACCCTGCTACAGCCGGAGGATCACGCCACCGCTCCCGGCCTCGCGGCCGTGGAGATCCCCATCCTCACTCCCGGCGTGGCCTTGCGCAGCCCCGAAGACCTGGCGGATCTGGCTCTGGCCCAGCAGCTCTCTCAGACCGTTGGCAGCCGCGACCCCTTCACCCATCGCTCGCTGCGCAACGCCGGTCTGGAGAGCGCCTTGGTGGGCTGCCCGACGCTGCTCCTGGGGGATGCGGAACGCTGGAAACTCCGACCCGGGCCGGTGGTCTTCTCCCCTGGCCTCGGTTTTCAGGAACTCATCGCCGCCTCGATCAAAGCCTGCGCCGCCGTCGCCCCGACGGTGGCGCTGCTCCATGCTCCGGAACGTCAGGACCTCTCCGGCCTGGGGCTGGCGGCAGGAGACGTCGAAGCGGTTCCTCTGGACAGTGCGGAGCAGGCCCACGAGCTCATCGCCGGTGCGTCGGTGGTGGTCACCAGCCGCATCCACGCCCTGCTCACCGCCCTGGTCCACGGCACCCCGGCCTTCTTCCTGGGGCCCTGGTACGACTCCCGCTACTCGCTGGTGGAGTATTTGGGGGTGCCCATCGAACCGCCGGTACCGCGGCGTCTCCAGCGCTTGGTGGAGGGAGCCGTTTCCGGCCGGCGCCTGCCGCCAGCGACGCCCTTCCGGCGAGCCCGAACACTACGGCGCAACCTGGTGCGCTGGTTCGACGAGGTGGCCGCCCCCCTGGGCCTGCCGGTGGCGGAGGAGCTGCCGGGGGTCCGGCAGGTCCGATCAGCGGGAGCGGTGGAAGCGGCGAGCCGCGGGGCGCTGGCGTGAGCGACATGCCCTTCGTCGAGCTCACCGAGTTGGGCCGGGATCCCTGGCGGGTGCGGTGCCGTTACGCCTGCTCGCCGGACCTCGAGCCCCTGCTGTGGGACAACCGGCTGCTGGGGCTGGCGTGCAGCGAGGGCGTGCGCAGCGAAGCTCCGATCCTCAACGGTGCCTTCGTCTCCGCCTTCGCCCCCCTGGGCTGGGCTTACGGCGCCGAGCTGCGCTCGCCGATCCCGGTGCCCGCCAGCCTGATCGAGAGCCTGCGCTCTGTCGGCACCTTCCTCCAGGATCACTACGGCTGGCCTCGCCACGACCCCTTCGCCAGTCTCACGCCGCTGGCCGGGCCGGAAGAGGAAGATCTCGACCTGCCCCGACACCACCGGGGGCTGATGTTCAGCGCCGGCATCGACAGCTGCCGAGCGCTGATCGATCTGGAGCAGAGAGCAGACCTGGAGCAGCGGGAAGGTGCAGGAGCGGCGGGCGTGGATTGGCTGATCCATCTGTCGAACTTCGAAAATCTCGACTCCATGACCACCGGCGAGCAGCGCGCCGACGCCCTGGAGACCACTCAGGCGGTGGCGCAGGAGCGGGGCCTCGGCTGGATGCATCTGTGGACCAATCTGGCCAGCGTCTACAAGCACAACCGTCTGGACGAGAAGTTTCCCGACAATTGCTCCTTCTGGCTCGGCCTGATGCACGTGCACCACATCTTCACCGCCCTGACAGTGATCCGCCCCCTGCTGGCGCGGGTGTACCTGGCCGGCGGCTTCAGCGAGCTTCTAGGCCGGGTGGGCAGCTGCGCTGGCTCCGCCGCGTACGTCGATCGCTATGCGTACCCGGCCCCGATGGAGCTGCTTCACGAGACCGAAATGCGGCAGCCCAAGGTCGAGGCCCTGCTGGATCACGCCCCGGAGCTGCTGAGGAGTCTGAGGGTCTGCTATTCGAGCGGCGCCGGCACCTGCGACCGCTGCCGCAAATGCCAGGCGACGGCTTTGATGGTGGTCGCCGGTGGCGGCGATCTGGCGGCCACCAGCTTCCCGCCGACGATGCGCGCCGCTCTGGTGGAGCGCATCGAGGAGCTGCGCCATTTGCCCGAGGAAGGCCATCGCTTCTTCAACCAGAGCCTCGCCGGCCGCGCCCTCTCCGGCTCCCGCCAGCAGCGCTGGGACCAGCTCCTGGCACGGCTGAAGAGCTAGCGATCGGGCTCCACGAAGCGCTCGTACCATCCGGCGAGGGTGACCAGCGCCCAGAGCTGGAAGACCCACGGGTTGGGGCCGGGCTGGATGCGCTCCAGAATATGCTCCAGCCACTCCTTGCGCACGATCCCCAGCTTCCAGAACGGGCTGCGCCGCAGGTCGTCGATCACCGCCGGGCCGAAAGCTTGGTCGAACAACCAGCCGCCGAAGGGCGCGGTGAAGCTCTTGCGGGGCCGATCCACGACCTCCTCCGGCACCCGGCCCCGGGCCACCTCGAGCATGGCGTGTTTGAAGCGCGGCTGGAGGTCCCGCAAGCGCAGGGAGAACCGCCCGCCGGCAGTGCGGTAGCGATCCTCCACCCGCAGCCCCGCCACCAACTGCACCAGCTCCGGCTGCAGGAAGGGATATCGAACCTCCACCCCGTGGGCCCGCGCCAAGGGCTCGAAATTGCCGAAGAGGATTTCCGGAATGCGATGTTGGCATTCGTGGGCCACCATCAGCTCCATGGCGTGGGCCTCCGGCTTCAGCCGACGGCATTCGCGGTAGAAGGAGCGCAGGTGCGAGGCGTACTGCCAGCGCCGATACGGCTCTTCCAATCCTTTGCGCAGCGACGGATCGTCGAAGAAGCGCGCCACCCCCGGATAGAGGACCCGCCGGCTGGACTGCTCCTCCGCCTGCCAGGGCAGCTCGACCTCCGCCAGCCCCGCCGGCACCGACTGGCGACGGAGGAAGCGGAGGAAGCGTGCGTAGTAGCCTCGGTAGTGGTCATAGCCGCCGAAGACCTCGTCCGCCCCCAATCCTGAGACGAGGAGCTCCAGACCCAGCTCTCGAGCCTCCGCCAGCACCCGGTGGTGGGTCAGGGCGGCCCACGCCGCACAGGGGATGGGCGCTGCCAGCACCACCTCCCGCAGCAGCTCTAAGCCCTCCGCCGCCCGCAGGGTCACCGGCCGGTGGGGCACTCGCAGCCAGCCCGCCACCGCCGCCGCAACCTCCGTCTCGTTGAGACCGTGGCGCTCCTCGAAGGCGCTGGTCAGGGCCGCCTCCGGGGGCCGGCCGTGGGCCACCGCGCAGGCTCCCAGGTAGGACGAGTCCACCCCGCCGGAGAGCAGCAATCCCCAGGGCTCCGAATCCGCCACGGCAGACAACAGCGCCGTGTCCAAGCTTCGGCGAATCTCCCCGATCACCTCCTCCGTCGCCTTCACCGGCGACTCGGGATCCAGCGGCGTCCACCACCGCCGCTCCAGCGCCGCCGCCCCCGGCCGCCAGCTCAGCAGATGGGCCGCCGGCAGCACCTCCACCCCCCGCGCCAGGGTTCGCCCGGGGGGCGGCGTGCCGAAGGCCAGGTACCAGAACGCGCTTTCCGCCGACAGCTCGGCCCCCAGCCCCGGCGCCCGCAGCAGCGGCTCCGGCTCCGAGCAGAACACCGTCAGCCCGCCGGCGCGGCGGTAGTAGAGGGAACGTTGCCCCAGGGCGTCTCGAGTCAGCAGCAGCCGGCGGCGCCGACCGTCCCAGAGGGCGATGGAGAAGTCTCCCCCCAGTCCCGCCAGGGCCTCCTCGCCGCGATCCAAAAAGCGGTAGAGCAATGCGGTGGCGACGCTCTGCGCCACCGGCACCGGCCATCCCGGCGGCGGCTGCGCTTCCAGCGCCATCGCCTGCAGGCTGCCCCGGATCGCCAGCGCCGCCCACGGTCCTGATTCAGCGCCCGCATCTGAGCCCGGACCTTGCGGGAATGCCGTCGCCTCCGGACGCAGCAAAGCCACCCCAGCTCCCTGGTCGATGAACCAATCCTTGGGGTCCACGTCGCCAATCCACGCCGCGACCCAGGGCTGGAGATGATTCGGGGTGAGCCGGTCTCGCCCGCGGGAGTGGTGGGCGAAGGCCCCGAAGAGCGGCAGCGGCAAGCCCGGTAGCGCCAACCCCGGCAGCGAGGCCGGCAGATTGGGGGAAGCGCTCACGAAACGCTCACGCCGAGCCGAGGAGCTGCCGCAGAAGCCCCAACCGACCCTCCGCCTCGCCGGGGGCCAGGGGCTCGGTGAGGGCCGGGGCGAAAGGCTCCAGGGCCCGGCGGGCGGCGGCGGTGAAATGCACCGTGCCATCGGCGTCCAGGCGCTCGACGCCGTCCACGCGGGCGCTCTCCCATTGATAGGCCAAGGCCTCCTCGAGGTCGATGACCGCCGGCAGGTCGAGCTCCACTCCTGCGGCACTCACCCTCACCGGATAGCCCCCGGGAAGGCCCCCGGGGCCCGGCGCCGAGGTGCGCAGCTCCGGCCCCCCCAGCAGCGCCCGCAGGATCGGCAGCCCGCTGGCCGCCGGCAGGGCGTTGAGCTCCCGTCGGGACGGCAAAGGGGGACCGCTGAAGGCCAGCTCGTCGCGCCGCTGCCCATCCTCACCGATGTAGATTCGCGGCTGGGTACAACCCTCCGGCAGCGGCTGGGCCAGCACCACCGGCGTCAGGTGAGCATGGTGGGCCAGCACCTTCAGCCGCGGCTCCAGCTCTTCCTCACCGCGGCGCCGCAGCTCCGCCACCACCCGCGCCCGGATCATCCCCGCGTTGCCGATACCCACCGTCGGGGCCAGCCCTTCGGCGGCGAGAATGGAATGGGTGAAGTCCGGGAAGGCCGCATTGACCACCGGCACCGCCAGGCCACTGGCCCGCACCGCACGCATCACGTGGCGCACCAGCGGCAGATGCGCCGGAAGCTGCGCCGCGAAACCCGCCGCGAGCAGCGCCTGCGCCGCCGGAGCGTCGGAGCCGGGAGCCGCCCACGGGGAGGCGCCGGACGCCGCCTGCACCACCAGCTGGGGCTGTTCCTTCCGCAGCAGGGCCTCGAGCTCCGCCTCCTGCGCCGCGTCGGCGTAGACAAATCGCACCCGCGCTCGGCCGCAGGCCGCCGCCAGCGCGGCGAAGGCCCGGCCGTCCTCCTCGCGGCGGCCGGCGAGGACCAGCTCCCCCACCTCCGGCGCCGCCGCCAGCCCCAAAGCCAGCCGGCGACCGAGATCGCCGAGGCCGATGAGCAGGACCCGCGCCATCAGAAACGCCCGCAGAACGGGGCTCCAACGCAGGGGAAACGGGGGAAGGTGGGAAGTCGCTGCATGCTATAATTGACAGTTGACATAGTCATTATCTACTACAACCGCCCCGAGGGTCGAGTGAAGCCTGTCCCCACCCTGCAGCCGCGCGGTTCCCGCAACCCACGGACCCATCCCATGGATCTCGCCACTCTGGCGGCGGAGGCGACGGAGTTGCGGCGGGAGATCCTTCAGGCTCTCTACGATTGCGGCGGCGGCCACTACGGGGGCACCCTCAGCGTTCTCGACCTCCTCCTCACCCTCTACCGCTGTCAGCTCCGGATCTTCCCGGACCACCCCGAAGATCCCCATCGGGATCGCTTGATCCTCTCCAAAGGCCACGCCGCCCTCGCCCTCTACGCGGTTCAGCGCCGCCTTGGCTTCTACCACCACCCGCTGGCCGGCTACGGCACCGCCACCTCGCCGCTGGAGGGCCACCCCGACGTCGCCGAGCTACCGGAGGTGGAGTTCTCCACCGGCTCGCTGGGGCAGGGCCTGTCGGTGGGGGTGGGCATGGCGCTGGCGCTGCGCGAGCAGCAGCCGGAAGCGGCGCCTCGCTCGCTGCCCCAGGTGTGGGTAGTGTTGGGGGACGGGGAGTGCCAAGAAGGCCAGGTGTGGGAAGCGGCGATGCTCGCTGCCCGGCTGGGCCTCACCAACCTCACCGCGGTGATCGACGCCAACGGCTACCAGGAGTACGGTTGGGCACCCCAAGGCGATCCATGCCCGGTGCCCGATCTGCCGGCCAAGCTGCGGGCCTTCGGGTGGCGGGTGACGGAGGTGGACGGCCACGACCACGGCAACCTGGCGCAAGTCTTCGACCAGATCATCACGAGCAGCGAGGAGCCCGGAGCGAGAAGCCCGGCGGCGGTGGTGGCCCGCACCGTCAAAGGCAAGGGCGTCCCCTTGGCGGAAGCCGACCCGCTCCGCTTCCATTGCACCACGGTGACCCAGGAGGAGCACCACCGCATGCTCGCCGGCCTGTCATGAGGCTCCACCAACCATGAGCTCCTCAGCCATGAGCTCCTTGCCGTCATGACCCTGCGCCTGGCGGACCACTGCGGCCGCTTCCTCGCCGAGGAAGCCCACCAGGACCCCCGCATCTGGGTTCTCGACGGCGACCTGGCGGATTCCGACGGTGCCCATCACTTCGCCGGCGAGCACCCCCGGCGCTTCGTCATGGCGGGCATCGCCGAACAAGCCATGGTCTCCGTCGCCGCCGGCATGGCCCGCTGTGGGCTGCGCCCCTTCGTCTTCTCCTTCGCCGCCTTCCTCTGCTATCGGGCCTACGATCAGGTGCGGGTGGGGCTCAGCCAGGCGGGGCAGCCGGTGGTGCTGGTGGGCTCCCACAGCGGCGGCTGCGCCAGCCGCAACGGCAAAACCCACGCCGCCTTCAACGACCTGGCACTGATGGCCTCGCTGCCGCGGCTGCAAGTGTGGGCGCCGGCGGGGCCGCAGGAAGTGCGCCTCGCCGCCGGGCAGCTGCTGGCCGGCAGCGAGCCCGGCTACTTGCGCCTGCCCCGCCGCCCGTTGGAGGACTTTCCCGGCGTCGCCGCCCCCCTGCGCTGGCTCGCCGGAGGCCCCGGAGACCATGCCCCGCGCATCGCCCTCGCCGGCTGCGGTCTCGGCTCCCACCTCGCCGCCGCCGCCCGCCGTTGGTTGGAAGGTCGGGGCCACAGCCTGGGGCAACTCCACCTGGCTCGGGTCGCGCCGCTGCCGAAGGGCCTGGAAGAGGCCCTGGCGGGGGTCGAGACGCTCCTGGTGGTGGAGGATCACTATGGATTCGGCGGCCTCGCCAGCCTGCTCCAGGAACGAGCCCTGCCAACCCGCATCATCCCCCTCGGCTGGCCCCGCTCCTGGTCCGGCAAGTCGGGCGACGACGACGACCTCCTGGCCCTCGGCGGCCTCGACGCCGAAGGCCTGGCCCGGCAGATTCTGCCCTACCTCGAGAACTCCTAGCGGCCCCGAAGCCCCGACTCTTCGAAGATGCTCTCCATCGTCGTCACCTGGCGGGACCGCCGCGAGCTCGGCCGCGCCCTTCCCGCCCTCGCCGCCGCCGCCCGATCCATCGGAAGGACCGAGCCCGTCGAGGGCATGGTGCCCTCCGATGGGGACGTGACGGTGGTCAACTTCGGCGGTGACCGCGGGCTCCTCGCGGAGCAACTGGAGGAGGCCGTCCGCCACGGGAAGCAAGAGCTGGAGAACGTCCGCATCGTCGACGCCGGCCCCCAGCGCTACTTCCACAAAGCCCGCGCTCAAAACCTCGGCGCCGGCGCCACGAAGCACCCCTTCCTCTTCTTCTGCGACTGCGACATCGTGGTGGAGCCGGCGGTGATCGCCGGCCTGCTCCACCGCCTGCACCAGCGTCCGGGCACGTTCGCCACTCTCGCCGGGGTTCGCGAGTCGGAGCAGAACTCCCGCCGCGCCGGCCACGTGGTGCGCTTCGGCTACCAGCTGCGTCTGCGCACCGCCGACGGCCGCGAGCTGGAGATCCTCGACCACGAGGAAGATGCCGAGGACGGCACCCGCCAGGCGCCGGGGCTGCTGATGGTACGGCGCGAAGATTTTCTGCGCATCGACGGCTACAACGCCGAGCTCCACGGCTGGGGCTGGGAGGATCAGGACATGATCAGCCGCCTGACCCTCGGCGCCGGTCTAGAGCGCATCCAGCAGGGCCACGCCCTCCACCTCTCCCACGACGACCAAGCCCGCATCGGCGCCTACCCGGCCACCCGCGACCGCTGGGAGAGCCGCGACCGCATGTTCCGCACCGCTCTCGCCAACTACGACCGCGCCGACTTCCAGGGCACCTACCGCCAGGACGTCCGGGACTACCCCTCGGCCTCTATATCCCTGGAGGAGCTCCTCGCCAGCGACCAATAGTTGGGACCCGATGAGTGGCCCCCGATGAGTGGCCCCCATGACAGGCCGCCGCAGATTGCGGCATACTGGAGGCCAACCCGAGAGCTGAACCTCGATGAGTCTCCACGATCCAGGAGCCCGACCCCCCGTGCCCACGAAGCCGGCCCCCGGCTCGGAGCAGGACGAAGCGCGAATCCTGCGCTGGGTGGCCGAATTCCAAGCCGGAGAACGGGAGGCGGCCTTCCGCAAGATCTTCGAACGCTTCCACCGCCCCGTGGAGCGCTTCTTCGCCCGCCGCGGCGTGGCACCGGAGGATCGCCTGGACCTGACCCAAGAGACCTTCCTCAACCTTTACCGCGGTCTGGCGGACTGGCGCCCCGAGGCGCGCTTCGGCACCTGGCTCTTCCGCATCGCCACCACCACCTATCTCAAACACCGGCGCGCCCTGAGCGCCGCCAAACGCAGCGGGGAAGAAGTGAGCCAAGATGCCGTGGAAGCGACCACGTTGTGGGCCTCCGACGCCGAGCAGCTGGACGGCGTGCTGGTGGCGGAGCGGCGCCAGGCGGTGGCCGGCGCCATGGCGGAGCTGCCGGAGCGCATGCGTCACTGCCTGCTGCTGCGGGTCGATCACGGCCTCAAGTACCGGGAGATCGCCCGGGTCATGCAGGTCTCGATTCAAACCGTCAAGGCCCATCTCTTCCAAGCGCGAGGAAAGCTGGCGGATCGGCTGCGGACGGGCGCCGTCGGCGAGGAGGCACGGGGATGACCCAAGATCTGGAAACCCTCTTGGCAGAGCTCATCGAGGCTTCTCCCGGCGGCCAGCCGCCCCACCCCGAGCCCGCCCTGCTGCTGCGCTACTGGGATCAGGAGCTGGACCCGGAAGAGGCCGCGGCAGTGCGCGAGCACCTGGTGGCCTGTCGCGCCTGCACCGCGGCGCTGGTGGACCTGGAAGCGCTGGAAGAGCTGAAAGGTCCTGCCAGCGACAGCGAGGAGCCGGCGGACTATTCCACCGCAGACCATGCCACCGCAGACTATGCCACCGCCGCCGCCTGGCGGGACCTGCGGGCGCGCCTCGCCGAGGAGGAGGATTCCTCCGAGGCTCCCGCGGCCGCTTCGGCGCCGAGTCCTTCCCGCAATCGTCCCCCGGCGGATGGCCGCGCCCGCGCTTGGATCCCCCGCCTCGCCGCGGTGCTCGCCGCAGCGGTAGTGGGGCTTGGAATCTGGGTCGCCCAACTGTCCGAGCAGGAACAGACCCTGGAAGACCAGGTTGCCGACCTCTCCGCTCCCCAGGCAAATCCAGCAGTCCTCTACCTCGATGCCCTGACCCGGAACGAGGACGCAACGCCGCCAACTCTCCCTGCCAGCCGGCGCGCCATGGTCTTCCTCACCCCACCGGTGGAGCCCGCCGCCAGCTCCTATCGGGTGGAGATTCACGATGCCGAGGGAACCCCCTGGCTAACCCTCGATGACCTCGAACTGCAGGAGTTGGGTGCGCTACGGCTGAGCTTCATCCCCCAACCGCCGAGCCTCGGCGAGCACCGCCTGCGGCTCTACGCCAAGGGCGAAGAGGAACCCTTGGCCACCTATCCTCTGCTGCTCATCGCCCCGCCGGAGCACTCGCCCGAGCCGTGAGCGGAGGCCAGAACCGAGGGTCTCGCCACGGGGCGCCTCGGTCGCTAGTCGTCCTCCTAGGCGCCTTGCTGCTGGCGGTCCTGGGGGGAGTAGGGCTCTTGCTCATCTCCCGGCCGCCACCGGACACAGCCCCGGCAAATGGCTCCGAGCAGTCAGGCAGCCCTCCTCGAGGCGAGGCTCCCTCACTGGCCGCCAAGCCGGTGCCCCCTCGGTCCTTGCCGCGATCCCCGGAACAGATCTCCGTCGCTGAAGGCGAGATCCACCGCTATCGGCTATCGCTGAAGGCCGGCGACTACTGCCAGCTGCGCGTGCAGCAACTGGGCGCGGACGTTCTACTGGTGCTCCTCGGTCCCTCTGGAGTGGAGCTGGCCCGCACCGACAGCCCCAACGGCCGGCGCGGCGGCGAAGAGGTAGCGGTAGTCGCTGACACCGCCGGCGAGCATGTGCTCCAGATCCACGGCGCCAGCACCGGCGAGTACCGAATCGAGCTGGTAGCGCAGCGCCCGGCAACGGACGAGGATCGGCGACGGGCGGAAGCCCTGGCACAGCTCCAGCGGGGCGAGCTCCTGCGCCAGGCCGGGCGAATGGACGAGGCAGAGGCATTCCTGGCCACGGCGCTGGAGGGCTTTCGCGGCTTGGGAGATCCTGGCCCTGAAACGCAGGCCCGCGAGGCGGACGCCCTCGACCGCCTGGCCCGGTGCGCTCAGGCCCAGGGGCACCAGCAGGAAGCTCTGAAGCTCCAGCGACAGGCGGTGGATGCGCTCCCCGAGACCGCCCCACCGGAGCAGCGGAGTGCCGCTCTCGCCCGCCTGGGGCTGCTCACCTTCGAGCTCGGCGACCTGGACGCCGCCGTCGCCGCCTGGCGGAGGGCCTTGCCCCTGCGGCCGGCGGAGGAGGATCCCGCCGGCCGAGGCCGCTTGCTGCACAACCTGGGGCATGCCCACCAGCGGCGGGGAGAGGCTCAGCGGGCACTGGAGGCCTACGAAGAAGCGCTGGAGCTCCATCGACAGGCCGCCCACCGCCGGGGCGAGGCGGAGACCCTGCACAACTTGGGGGTCCTGGAGGAAGGATTGGGAGAGGTTGAGCGCGCCCACCGCCACCTCGCCGCCGCCGCGGAAGTCTGGCGAAAGCTGGGAAACGCCTCCGCCCATGCCCGCACCCTCGACCGCCTGGGCCTGCTGGAGCTCGCTAGCGGCGACGCCGGCCGCGCCGCAGAGCGCTTCACCCAAGCGCTGGACCTCCGCCCTTCGAACAACTCCCCTGAGGCAGCAGTCAGCCTGGCCAATCTGGCCCTGGCGCGGCGTCACCAGGGCCGTAGCGATGAAGCGATGGACCTCCAACGGCAGGCTCTGGAGATCTTCATCGCCGTCGGTGACCCCCTGGGGGAAGCCCGCTGCCGCGAGAACCTGGGCCATCTGGAGCGCCACGGCGGCCGTCTCGAGCACGCTCTGGAAGAGCACCGCCGAGCCCTGGACCTCTACCGCCGGCTGCGGGATCCCGCCGGAGAATCCTCCGCTCTCTACGCTCTGGCCCTCGATTTCCAAGCGACCGGTCAGTCGGCAGAATCTCTCGAAGCCATCGGCGCCGCCCTCGATCTGCTCGAAGACCAGCGCGACCTCATCGACGCAGCAGCCCTGCGCCGCGCCTTCTTCGCCACGGTGGAGGAGCGCTACGAGCTGGCGGTCGAGCTGCTGATGGAGCAGGCGCGCGCCGAGCCGCACCAAGACTGGGCCTGGCGAGCCCTGGCGGCCAGCGAACGGGCCCGCTCCCGCAGCCTCCTCGACGCTCTTTCGGTACCTCGCGGCAAAGCAAGAGGGATCCGCAGCGTGGGCGCCAGCCCACCATCCGAAGAAGCAAATACCAGGCTCGCCGAACGAGAAGCCACCCTCGCCGCCCGCCTCTCCGCCACCGCCCGGCTGCGCACCGAGCTGCTGGCAGCCTCCTCCGGCAACGGGGCGGCCCTGGCCCGCATCGAGATCGAGATCGAAGAGCTGGCCCGGCAGCTGGACGATGCCCGCGGCAAGATCGCGCGCCGTCAAGAAAGCCCCAACACTGCCCAATCCCTCGCCGCCAACGAACTGGCCCGGTGGGTTGGTGCGGAGGAAATCCTGCTGGAATTTCATCTGGGCCGGGAGGAAAGCTATCTGTGGATCCTCGACCAACAGCGAGGCGCGCCCCGGCTCACCACCCACACCCTACCCCCGGTGCGCCGTTTCGCAGATCTGGCTCGCCGAGCCCACGAGCTCCTCGCCAGCAGCCATCGCCGAGAAGCCGAAGGCGCCCTGCGACCCGTGCTTTGTCAGCTCAGCCGGGAGCTGCTGGCGCCGGTGGCGGAGCACCTGGATTCGAAGCGGGTGCTGGTGGTCGCCGACGGCCCGCTGCTCTACCTCCCCTTCGGAGCGCTGCCCGACCCACGCTCCGGAGGGCCCTGCGAACAGGCCCCACCGCTGCTGGCGCATCAGCCGGTGGTTTCCCTGCCCTCCCTCTCCAGCCGGCGGGCGGCGGCGGAGCGCCCCGGCACACCACCGGAGGAAAGCCTGGCGATCCTCGCCGACCCGGCCTTCGAGCCCGGCGAACCCGGAGCCGCCGCCGGGCCGCCAAGGCTCCCGGGCACCCGGCGGGAGGCCCAGCGCATCGCCGACCTCGCTCCGCAGCCGCCCTTCCTGGCCCTGGGCACCGAGGCGCGCAAAGAGCTCTTCACCTCCAGCGCCCTCACACCCTATCGGTGGCTGCACCTGGCGACCCACGCCCGGGTGGACGAGGACCGGCCAGAGCTCTCCTCCCTGCTTCTCGCCCAACGGGACGACGCCGGCCGTGCCGTGGACGGCCAGCTGTTGCTCCACGAGATCGCCGGCCTCGAGCTACGCTCCCGGCTGGTCACTCTCTCCGCCTGCCGCAGCGCCTTAGGCCGAGAGGTGCGCGGCGAGGGTCTGGTGGGGCTCACCGGAGCCTTCCTGCAAGCCGGCGCCCAGCAGGTTCTGGTGAGCCTTTGGGACGTCTCCGACGACGCCACCGCCGAGCTCATGAGCCGCTTCTATCGCGGCTTGCTCCAGCAGCGGCTACCACCAGAGGAGGCTCTGCGCGAGGCCCAGCTCGCTCTCCTCGCCGAGCCCCGCTGGCGAGCGCCCTACCATTGGGCCGGCTTCGTGCTCTACGGCCAGCCCCCATGACCGCCACAGAACCAGAAGGCAGCCATTCCAGACTCAACAATTCCGCCGCGGCGGGATTTCACCTCTTTGGCAGCCCGCATCGCTGCCGCGGCCTTCGAGATTTCATCTCACTCACCGTCACCAAGGAGCCACCATGTACGGACAAGACCTCGCCAAGAACCTCGCCGGAGACCTGCACACCCTGCGCGACGCCCTCTTCGTTCACCTTGGGGTCTCCACCGACCAGGCACCGGACGATCGGTCGACCGACGACGCCCTCACCGCCACCTTCCGGCTGCACGAGGCGATGCTCAAACTCTGGCGCTATTCGCAAGTCGTAGCCGACGACTCCTCCGACGACATCAAGCCCGCCAACCCCGAGGAATCCACCGGCCAGTACAACCCCCCAGGCTCGGACCCCGACCCTCGGGACCAGGACCTGGCGATGCAGGTGGTGATGTGGTTGGGGATCTTGGAAGAGCGGCTCCTGGCGGCGCTCCACGAAGCCAGCACTGGCGGCCATCAGGCCTTCATCGACGCCGCAGTCCCCGCCCTCCACCGCATGGCCCAGGCCCGCCGGCGGCTGGCGAACTGAGAAAAGCGAGATTCCTCTAAACAATCTCCCGAGGAGCGGATTTCACCCTCTTGAACCCGGGCCGAGGCAGCCGCCCCGGCCCATCCGAGAAACTCTCATCGAAAGCGTTCAGGAGACCACCATGACCAGCACCGCCCAGCTCCCCGAGACCACCTTCGAGCCCACCCAGGCCACCTTCGAGATCGACGACGCCGGCAACAGCGCCGTCCGCGCTCTGTCCAACACCCAGACCTGGGGACCGGGGCAGGGCTACCCCTACGCCTGGGACCCCTTCATCTCTCCGCGATTCGAACAGCCCGGTACCTGGCGCGCCGTGCGCCACAACTGGCGCACCGGCGGCGTGGTGCTGCAACTCGGCACCGACGGCAACTTCGGGCCGGTGGCCGTCTCCCAGGCGGGCTGGGCCCGCAAGCGCTTCCGGGTGGAAGCCGGCCGCAACGACTTCCGCATCGACTTCCGCATGGGCCCGGTCACCGAGCGCCCCAGCAGCATCTTCGCCCAGGGCAAGGTCTTTGCTCATCTGGTGCCCAATACTCCTTACGCCCAGGAACAATTCGCCACCGCTCACCTGCCCGCCGGCGGCCTGGTGACCCTCAACCTCCGCACCCTCGTCCCCGGCAACGCCTACGACCTCTACGTCGGCTGCACGACTCTCCTCGTCAACCCCGGCTCCCAGCCCTACTGCGAGGTCATCGTCAACGACATCAAGGTCCACCACACCCTCTCCCCCTACTACGCCGCCTCCGCTGGCGACACTACCGGCACCGAGGCCCCCAAGACGCGCGGCGAGAAGAACCAGCCCCCCAAAGCGCTCGATCTCCCCGAGGATCTCGACCTCTCCCACCTCGACCCCACCCACCGTCCCGACCTCGACTCCCTCCACTGCGGCTCCATCGAGGGCACGCCGGAGGAGGATTGGGTGGTGATGGAGGGCTAATTCCGTAACCTCGTGCCCCGCTCCCGGGGACCGTCCCCTGGGAGCGGCGGCATTCTCCCAGCCCCCCAAACCTCGCGGGTCGCGCAGGGCGCCACCAACCGATAGCACTATCCGGTGGTGTATCCTTGGAGTGAGCCGTGGAGGTGAAAGCATGACCCGAATGACCGTGACTCTAGACCCTGGCCTACTTCGAGAAGCCCAAGAGGCTCTTCAAGCCACCAGCAAAGCTGAGACTCTGAGGAGAGCCCTGGCAGAAATTGTGCGCCGAAAGCACCTGCAAGAAGCCCTGGACCATCAGGGCAAGATAGATCTCGACATCGATCAGGAAGGCTTGGCCAAGCTTCGGAGTCAAGATTGATCCTCGCCGATAGCTCTGCCCTGATCGAGTACTACCGACCCGACGGTCAAGATCGGGCCAAATCCGCCGTCGTTGCTGCGATCTCTGCAGATACCTTGGCAACTAACGGGATCATTCAGGTGGAAGTCGTGGCCTTCGCAAAGAGTGAGCGCGACTTCGAGAAGCTACGCCGCGACTTTCGAGCCTTCCACCAGATCGACCTGCACCCGGCCGTCTTCGAGCTTGCGACCAGCCTGGGCTTTCGCCTACGGCGCCAAGCCATCACGGTCCCTACCACCGACTTGATCATCGCCGCTTCAGCCATCCAGGGTGACGCTACTCTGCTTCATCTTGATCGGCACTTCGATCAAATTGCTGAGCACTCCGAGCTGAAAGCAAGCAACCTCACCCAATGAATCCGGTGCGAGGGCCTACCGACTCGGTCCTCGCCATCCCCCGAGATCTCCGGCCTCCCCCCCCAGACACACCACGGCCCCGCTCCCCCAACAGGGAACGGGGCCGTGGTAGCTCTAACTGGGCGGTCTCAGCTGCAGCAGGGGAAGAAGTTGACCGTGCTCCATTGGGTGACCTGACCGTAGGTGTAGGTCACGCCGTTGCAAGCGCGGTTGCGGGTGCCGACCTGGGTGGTGAGGGTGGCGTCGCTGTAGAACCTCTGGAAGAAGCCGTCACCGCAGTATTCGGCATCGGCGGTTTGGGTGCCGACGCCGAAGGAGAGAATTGCGGCCAGCGCCAGGGCGGCGGCGAAGATCAGAATGATGCGGAAGCGGGGCAGGGTTCGAAGCATGTGCATGACGACCTCCTCAAGAGACGATGAAAAGATGCGCCATCATAGCAGAACTTTCGTAAGGTCTACTGCTCGCAATCCCTGGCCGCGAACAGGTCCAACCGCTCCCAAGAATCCCTCCGGGCCGCGCCGGCATGTTGCCGGCGGCAGCCCGAGCTACTGCTCCATCCCGTCGCTCACCACCCGCCCCCACATCGAGGTGTCGCCGCTTTCGAAGCCGTCGGTGAAGATGTCTTCGAGGGTGACGTCGATGGGCTCGGTGACGGTTTCGTTGTCGACGGTGGTGGAGACGTCGAAGCTGCCGGCGGTGTCGCCGGCGGTGTAGGTGCTGTCGGCCAGGCCGGCGAGGGTGGCGGTGTCCTCGGGCATCATCGTGCCGCCGGTGGCGGAGAAGTCGACGGGGGTGCCGTCGGGAACGTTGCCGTCGGCGGTGGTGTCCATGCCGTCGGAGTTTTCCCGCAGGCTGGCGGTGGCGGTGGTCATGCCGCCGCGGATGACGCTGTCGGCGGCCAGCTCCAGCCCCAGGACCAGCCACGGATCGGTGTCCATGAAGCCGGTGCCGGTAAACAGGGCATTATCGCAGCCCATGGCACCGGGGCCGGCGTTGCAGCCCCACCAATTGTTCTCGGCGGTGACCTCGCTATCGTCCACCACCAAGCCGACGTTGTTGCCGAAGAAGCGGTTGAAGGTGACGTTGGCCTTGCTGTTGGTGTTGCCGTTGTCCGAATGCACCCAGACGCCGGTGTCGTTGTTCAGCAGCACATTGCCGGTGACCTCCACCGCCTCGACGGTGGCCGGGGGCTCGGAGGTGTAGCCGTCGCCAATCCAATGGATGCCGATATTGGCGCCCTCGACGCGGTTGTTGGAGTAGGTGACGGTGCTGGTCATGGAGGAGTGGGAGGTGACCCGGAAGCCGCGCTGGAAGTTGGCGAAGGGCATATTGCCGGGATCCTCGTTGACGAAGGAGTTGCCGCTGACGGTGATGTTGGAGGTGTGGCCGGCGGCGTTCTCCCAGATGCCGTAGATGCGCTCCGGGTCGGCGTTCTGGGCACCGGTGATGCGCATCACGTTGTCGAGAATCTGGAGGCCATCGAAGACCGCGCCGCCACTGGTATTGCTCTGCATGACGACGCTGGCGGCGGAGGCGGGCATGGGAGCGCCGGAGTCGCTGACGCCGGTGCCGGGGAGGATGAACTCGTTGCCCTGGATGGTCTGGTTGGTGCCGAAGGCGAAGTGCAGGGCGATGTTCTGGAAGTTGTCGTCCGGCGCCGCGTTGGTGTTCAGATCCACCGGCAACTCGATGCGATTGTTGGCGATGGTGACGTCGTTGAAATCCACCGTCGAGCCGGTGCCGTCCTGGGCGTGGAAGAGTCCGAGGGTCCAATCGAAGCCGCGCAGGTCGAGGTTCTCGATGGTCCACCCCTGGTAAGTGCCGCCGAAGAGGAAGAGGAAGCCCTCGAAGTAGAGCTCCGGCAGGTCGCCGGGGCCGAGGATCACGGCGTCGCCAAGGCTCTGGGCGCCGATGGTGACGTCGGCGACGCCGGTGGGGCCGAGGATGCCGAAGCCCTCCGCCTCCCAAGAGTCGAAGGCGTTCATCTCGGTCCAGTCGAAGGTTCCCACCAGGCGCACGATGGTGCCGTCCCCGACGGCGGCGACGGCGGCGATGGCTTCGGATATGCGAGTGTAGTCGTTGTCCGTGGGAGTCGGTGCATCGCCGCTCTCCGCCACCGACTCCACCAGGATGGTGACACCGCGGAGCAGACGATCCTCGGAGTCTGCGTCCACCGGCGGCAGGATGCGAACGCCAGCGGTGGTGAGCAGCGGGCCGCCGTCCGCAGCGCGGGCTAACGGCCGATGGCCGGGACGCTCCACCAACACCTCCTGAGCGCTCTCGTCGATGCCGATGCGCGAGACCAAGAGCTGAACGGGGTCCGCAAGCGCCGGCAAGGCTAGAAGCGCTGCGGCGAAGAGGGCCAGAGAGCGACCTAGGGAGCAAGGGGAGAGATGAAGGTTCATTGGAAACTCCTTCTGGTGTGGACCAGCTATCGGACAGGCTGAGCGGGGGCGTTCCTGCCGGGAACGTCCATCGTGCAGGTGCGCATAGATGCGACAGGACAACCACTTCACGCTACTGGACCCGTCCCGAGGAGGTCAAGAGCGTCCGGGCGACAGCGACGTCGCAACAAGGCCCGACGGAGGGTACCGCCGCCGGGGTGCCTCCGGATCAAGCCCTCCGCCGCCGGAGCGCCACCAGCCCCGCCCAGGCGAGGATCCCCACCAACAAAGCCAATCCCACCGCTCCCAAAGTCGGGATCTCGACGATCGTGGCGACCACGAAGACGGTGGGATCCTGGGGATCCGGCGTGTCGGGGTTGTCGGTGGGGGTGTTGACCAGGAAGCCCTGGTTGCTCACCACGGTGCCCGGCGGGACGTTGTTGAGCAGCGTCGCCTGCACCGTCAGGGTGACCACCCCGTCGGCGGGGATGGCGCCGTTCCAGATCAGCAGATTGCCCGGCAGGATCACCGCCACGCCGCCGTCGGCGGACACGCTGGCGCCCCCGAGCTCCGGCGGGAGCACGTCCTCGAACTCATTGCCCAGACCGTCCATCAGCGGGTCCGGCCCGCCGTTGAACAACCGGATGCGGTAGCTCACCAGGGACCCCGGCGCATGGGGTCCGGTGAGCAGGGCCTTGGAAGCGCAGAGATTGGACGTACCGCCGGCGCCGGGCGCGGGCACGATGAGGGTTTGATCCTCGTCGGTCCAATCCTCGAAGTCCGGATCCCGCAGCGTCGCCGGCAGCTCGAGGGTGGCGGTGTTGACCAAGTCTCCGCAGAAGGTCTCCGGCGTCGTGCCGGAGAGGGTGCAGACCACCGATCCGCCGGCGGGAACGTCCACCGTCGCCACTAGATCACCGCTCCCCACCAGACCACCGCAATTCCAGCTCACGCCCACGAGGTTGGCCGGAATCAGGTCCATCACCGTGATGCCCTCCGCATCCCCAGGGCCAGCGTTGGAGATCACCAGCGTGTAAGCCACCAGGCCGCCCTGGACCGCGGAGTCCTGATTGTCGCTCTTCACCAGCGAGAGATCGGCCGTGACGGCGGTGACGGTGACGGTGGCGCTAGCGCTGTTGTTGGCGAGATTCGGATCCTGAACGCCGGGGGGCGTTGTGGCCTCGGCGGTATTGACCAGCTCGCCGGGAGGGGCGTCCACCACCTCGCAGGGGAGGCTGTAGGTGGCTACCGCCCCTAGCGGCAGGAAGACGCTGTCCAGGAGGCCCCCCGTGCCACCGGGGAGTGTGCAGCTGCCACCGCCGGTCGCAGAGCATTGCCAGGAGCAAACCAGCCCCGGCGGCTGCATATCGCTCACCAGCGCCTCCGCCGGTTCGGGGCCGAGGTTGGTCACGGTAATGGTGTAGGCAAGGGTGTCTCCCACGGCCACCTCCGCCGGCTCGGCGGTCTTGGTGACCTGGAAATCCGCCTCGCACACCACGGGGGTGGTGGCGACGGCGGTTTGGTCACCGGGGTCGGTATCTTCGAAGCCTTCCGCGGGAATCAGCTCGGCGATGTTGACCAGCATGTCAGCGGCGGAGTCCAGCACCTCACAAGCCAGGGAGTAGAGCACCTGGCTCGCCGGCGGCAGCACCAGGTCTTCCAGCAAATCACCGGTACCGGTGGCGGCGGGACAGGCAGCACCGCCGCTGGCGCTGCACCCCCAGGAGCAGGCGAGGTTGGGGGGCAGAATGTCCTCCAGCGTCACCCGGGCGGTGCCGGAGCCGGCCCGATGGCTCACCGTCACCCGGTACTCGAGGTCATCCCCGGGGCACACCGTGGAGGGAGTGGCGGTCTTGGTCACGCCCACGTTCGCCCGCCGGATCACCGGGGTGGTCACCGAGTCCTCGTTGTTGGCCACCACCGGGTCGGGAGTGCCGTCGGGGGCGCTGATGGCGGCAATGAGGCTGAGGGAGGAGGGCGCCGCGGGGTCGATGGCGCAGTCGATGGCGTAGATGGTGGAAGCGCCGGCGGGCAGATTCGCCGTGTCCGCCAAGGGCAGGGAGCCGGAGGGCGCGCCGCAGCCTCCGCCGGCCTGAGCCGTGCAGGCGAAGGTGCAGGTCAGGCTCGAAGGAGGCGCGCTGAGGGTTACCAAGGCCGAAGAAACTCCGGTGGGACCGAGGTTGGTGGCGGTGAGGGTGTAGGTGGTCATACCCCCTGCCACCGCCGGAGCGCTGGAGGAGGCGCTGCCTTCCAAGTCTACGGTCAGATCTGCGGTGTTGCTGCCTCCAGTACCACCGCCGTCGTCGCCGCCGTCACCGCCGTCGCTGCCGTCGTCCCCTCTCCTATACGTGTAAACGGACCCGGCGTCGAGGCCGGCACCGTCGTCGCGATAGGTGCCAGCGTAGAGATCCTGATCGCCTTGGTCGTCGAGAGATCCCAGCCCGACGGCGAAGCCGAGCTCGTCTCCCGGGCTCGGCGAATCGGCGGCGAGGCGTAGAGTCGCCTCCCAGGCAGCGCCCGCTCCTTCGAAGAGATAGGCGGCACCGGCCCGCGCCGCGCCGCCGGAAGCGGCGAAGCGGGCGCCAGCCAGAATCCGCCCCTCGTCCATGGTGCCGCTCAGGGCGACGCTGATCCCCAGCTCGTCCCCGGCCATCAGGTCCGGGGCGGTGAGCTTGGCGACCTCCACCCAGGCGCCGCCCTGGCGCTCGAAAACGTAGACCGCACCGGCGTTGGCGACGCTACCCCCGTCGAGAGCGGCGTCCTCCAAGCGCGCTCCGATGACGGCGCGATTACCCGCCAGAGCGATGGAGCCGCCGAAGAGGGCGCCGGCGGTACCGTCCGACGGCACCAGCCGCGCCACCTGCACCCAGGCGCCAGCCTGACGCTCGAAGACGTAGGCCGCACCGGATTGCAGACCCCGGGGGTCAGCGAAGGGAGCTCCCGCCAGCAGCCGCGATCCGTCTAGGGCGAGCGCAAAGCCGAGACCGTCCCCGACGGCGCCGTCCGCCGCCAGCACCTTGGCCGGCGGTGCCGCAGTGCCGGCGTCGAGGTCGTAGACATAGACCGCACCGGCGGATGAGCCACGGTCGTCGTCGCCGGGGGCACCGGCGGCCACCAACGATCCATCGATGGCCACGGCACGGCCCAGCTCGTCCCGGGGCCCGAGGCTCGGCGGAACCAGCTTGGCCTCCTGACTCCACTGGCCTTGATCGCGGCGGAAGGCGTAGACGGCGCCGGAGAGCTGGCCCACCTCGGCGCGGTTGGGAGCTCCCGCCACCACCCGATCGCCGGAGATCCCGACGGAGAAGCCGAGGGTGTCACCGGCAGCACCGTCCGCCGCCAGCAGCTTGGTCTCCTGCCCCTGGCCAGCGGCGGCGAAGACGTAGACCGAACCGGATCCGGAACCGCGGTCGTCGTCGTAGACCGAACCCACGGCGACCTCCGAGCCATCCACCGAAAGGGCACAGCCGAAGAGGTCCCCGGCGGCGGGGTCGGAAGGTCGCAGCTCC
The DNA here is from genome assembly GCA_034211275.1 of Acidobacteriota bacterium. Taxonomy (NCBI): domain Bacteria; kingdom Pseudomonadati; phylum Acidobacteriota; species Acidobacteriota bacterium. Next base: position 78,873 of record JAXHTF010000002.1, on the reverse strand, counting down.
ACCGGTGGGGCGCCGGGGACATCGAGTTGAGCACCGGCGGGGTGGGATAGAGATCCGGCGGTAAGCCACAGCAGGCACACCGCGGCGAAGGCACTGCGGGAAAAGCCACTGCGGAAAGGGTGACGCCAACAGGGGAAACGCCAACGGAGATCGGCCGGGGGATTCGCGAACGACTCAGACTGCTTCATGACGACACCTCCTGCTGCAAGAACCGGTCGTGGGGAATTCCGGTAGGAGCTCGTTCATCGGGGTCATGGCTCGGGACTGACTCTCATCGCTGGGGCTCATTTCCGGGTCAGGGTCTCGACCCCGTCCCAATCCTCCGGCGGCGGGTCGTCGAGGTAGCGGCGGCAGCGCTCGAGGAAGAGGCGGGAGGGACCGTCCTCACCGTGCTCTTCGAGCAATTCGAGGAAGAGCGCCTCCGCCTGATGGAAGCGGCGCCGGCGATAGAACGCCAGGCCCTGGCCGAAGGTCTCGATGCGCGCCTGAATCTCCGCCGGCAGGGGGCGCTGGCCCACTAGCTCATAGAGACTCACCGGCTCGTTCTTTCCCTTGACCCGCACCCGGTCGACCTCCCGGAAGACCAGTCCCTGGGCCAGATCCACCGTGCCCAGATCCGTCGCGGTCTGGGTCCGCGCATCGAAGCCCGCCTCCAGAGCCTCCACCTCGCGCACCGTCCCCTCGGAGCACAGAATCTCGGTGCCGTAGAGCTTGTTCAGGCCCTCGATGCGCGATCCCAGGTTGACGTTGTCGCCGATCACCGTGTAGTCGAAGACCTGGTCCGAGCCCATATTGCCCACCGCCATCTCGCCGCTGTTGATGCCGATGCCGATGCCGATCTCTGCGCTCCGCCCCTCGAAGAGCCCTTCCTGGTGCCATCGGGCGTTGAGCAGGCGCAGCTCGGCGCGCATCTGGAGAGCCGCGTGGCAGGCCCGGAGGGCGTGGTCGGGCTGCTCTACCGGGGCGCCGAAGAGGGCCATGAGGGCGTCCCCCATGTATTTGTCCAGGGTGCCCCCCTCGTCCAGCACCAGGCGGGTCATGGGGGTGAAGAATTGGTTCAGCAGCCCCACCAGCTCCTCCGGCGCCAGCCCCTCGGAGAGGGTGGTGAAGCCACGGATATCGCTGAACAGCACGGTCATGATGCGCTCCTCACCGCCCAGCTCGAGCTTGTGGGGATGACGCACCAGCTCGTCCACCACCGCCCCGGAGACGTAGCGCTGGAAGGCGCGGCGGAGAAACCGCGCATGAGCCTCCACGGTGCCTACCTGATAGCGCAAAGCCGCCACCAGGGCGACGCCGCCGGCGAGCACCGGCGCCACCGTCTGCAGATGCCAGCCGGCGGTGCGGAAAGCGAGGTGGCTGATCAAGGGCCAGGAAAAGACCAGAGCGATGGCCGCCAGCGAACCCAACAGATGACGGTCGATAACCGAAACCAGCAGCGCCACCAGCGGCCCCAAAAGCAGCAGCGCCAGCAGGGAGACCAGGTATTGCAGCGCCGTGTCGTGGAGGAAGCGCTGGTTGAGCAGGTTGTCGGCGGCGGTGGCGTGAACTTCGACCCCCGGAACCTCGGCGCCGAAGGGGGTGGCGGCGATATCGCCGATGCCGGTCTCGGTGGCGCCGATGAAGACCAGCCGATCCGCCAACGCCGTCGCCGGCACCTCGCCCCGCAGCACCGCCAGCGCCGAGAAGGTGGTGAAGCTGCCGGCGCCGCCGCGGTAGTTGAGCCACAGCCTCCCGTGCTCGTCGGCGCGCACCGCCTGCTCGCCGATGCGCACCTCCGGAAGACTGCCCTGGTACGGCCGCAGGGAGACCGGCTCGCCGGTGAAGCGCGCCACCGCCGCCAGCGCCAGCGCCGGGTAGTAGCGACTGCGGTAGCCGTTGATCAGCTCGTAGCGGCGCTGAACCCCCTGCTGGCGCTCGTGGCTGAAAAAGCCTTGGGCGCTCACCTGGCGGGCAAAGAGCTCCAGGTTGGCCTCCACCGCCGGCCGCTGGGGAACGGGATAGGGCCCGCCCAGGACCTGCTGCACCGACCACGGGGCCAGGGGCCCGGTGGCCGTCGAGCCCTCGCCGGCGGACGGTGGGGCGTAGCATTCACCGATACCGCCGGCCAGGGGCGCCGGGCCGCAACCGCCGGAGCCCTCCCGCTGGTCCGGAGGAAGCCGGTGACGGAAGAAGTAGCCCAGCACTACCTCCGGCGCCACCGCCAGGGAGCTCGCCAGGGCCTCGTCCTCTCCCGACAGGTCGACTCCCGGGGGTGAGCGGGTGGCCTCCGAGAGCACCAGATCGAAAGCCACCACCCGCGCGTCCGCCGCCACCAGCCGGTCCACCAGCTCCGCCAGACAGGTGCGGGGCCAGGGCCAGCGCCCCAGGGCGTCGATGCTGGCGGCGTCGACGGCCACCAGTACCACCCGCTCATCCGCCGGCTGCGGTCCCCGCAGGCGCATCTGGAGATCGGTGACCACCGCCTCCACCGGCTCCAGCACACCGCTCCACTCCACCGCCAACACGGCCAGGGAGGCCGCCATGCCAAGGATCAGCGCGATGATGCGGTGACGGCTCACCGCCTACCTCGGCGAGGCTCCCGGCGGTGGTTCGGGGCCGGTCTCCGGCGTCACCGAAGCGGCTTCATTCGGCGACGGGTCGTTGGCTGTGGAGCTTTCCCCACCACCGTGGCCCACGAAGTAGCCGTCGTTGGTAAAGCCATCGTTGGGGTCCTGCGGATCCCCGCGGTCCGGGGGCAGGTCGTCGACGTCGGGGCCAAAGGGCGGATCTTCCGGCACCTGCTCCGAGGGCTCGGCGAGCACCGGCGGCAGCACCCGCACGGCGGCAACGCCGGATTCGGGATCGAAGGGTGTCGGGCCGGCCGCCGGGCGGCCGCGGGAGACCACGGCAGAATCACCGGCGGTGAGGATGAGGGTCCGGCCGCCGGCCTTGGAGGTCACCTCCACCTCCCCCTCCAAGACCCACACGGTGGTGTCGCCGGAGGGCGCCACCGCCACCACCAGAGTGGTGCCCTTGACGCCGATGGTGGCGGTGGGAGTGTCGATCTCCACCAGTCCGCGGAAGACATCGGAGAGAGCCAGCCGCACCTTGCCCAGGAGCATGGAGAGGAGCGAGTCGCTCTCGCCGGTGGCGGCGTCCACCACCTGGCGGCTGATCACCATGCGGGTCTCGGCGCCCAGCTGCAACGAGCCGGCCTGGCCGAAGGTCATAGCGCCGTAGGAGGCCGGGCCGGTCTCTACGGCCATGTCCAGGAGCACCGGATCGGTCACCGCCAGAGCTGCCGCGGTGCCGCCGGCGGGGGTGCCGGTGACCTGTTCCACCACCTCTACCATCAGTCCGACTTCCTGGGCACTGGCCTCTTGAGCACCGGAGACCACCGACAGGAGGACGAGGGCCAGGGCCAGGGGCCCGAGTAGAAGGACCTTCCGGGCATCGGGAAGGAATCGTTTCGAAGAGCCGAGGACGTTCATCGCGCACCTCCACCGAGGAAGAACCAGCGTAGACCCACCGCCACCACCGTCCGTTGGTAATCGAGATCCAAGAATTGCTCCGCCACCGGCCCCAGGTCGGCGTCCCGGTCGGTGCGGGAGCCGCGGGCGGTCAGGAGCAACCGCGGCGTCACCGCCCAGGAGAGGCTGGCACCGGTGCGGGTGAGGGTGTCCTCCCGGGCCGCGTCCACCGGAAAGATGCCGAAAAGGGGATTGGATTCCACCCGGTCCCGCTCCCGCTGTTCCACCGAGCCCCACAGGGTGAGGGTCCAGGCGTTGCCCAGGGGCAGGGCCAGCTCGCCGCCGCCGCGGAACCGGTCGTCATCGAAGGCCTCGCCGGCGTCTCGCTGACCGGCGGCGGCGGTGAGGCGCAGGAACCGGTGGCGCGAGCCGAAGTAGAAGGTCTGGGCCAGCTCCGCCTCGGTCACCGTGCCGCTGGCCTCGAAGGTTCCGACGCCGTCGTCAGAGTAATCCTGCTCCGTCACCGTCGCGGACAGACGAGTGCGGCCCGCGTTGCCTTGGAAGAGGAAGAGCGAGCCGGAAACGGCGGTAGAAGTGAGCAGGCCCTCGCCATCCAGCGAATCGTCGGTGATCCGCGCCTGCAACAAGAGCCCCAGGCGGCGGTGGGCTTCGGGCACCCGCAAATAGCCCAGGGGGCCAGCGGTAAAGCCCGCCGGATCGCCGCCCCAGGCGAGACTCACGCCGCCTTGGAGGCGGGTGAAGTCGAGAAAGTCGAGGTCGTCGTAGAGCGCCTGATAGCCCTCGCCCACCAAGGCCAAAGTCCAACCTCCCTTGTCCCGCAGGGGCCGCAGCTCGATGCGCGCCCCCAGCTGGGCGACGGTGTCGGAGGTGGGGCCGTCGAAGGTACCGCGGTCGGGCACCGTGGCGCGGGAGTCGTCGGAGAGCAGCAGGGCGTTGTCGTCCCGAGCCACCGCCGCCCGCAGCTCCAGCTCCCACGGGGGCAGGGCGCCGAAGACGCTCAGGGAATCCGGCGAGGACGCCGGTGGGCCGCCTTCCTCCGCACCGTCTCCCGCCGCCCGGGCGCGCTGCAGCCAGGCGCCGGCGGTCGGGTGATCCGGGTTGGCGGCGAGGGCTTCCTCGAAGCGTTCCTCCGCTTCCTCGTAGTCGCCCCGATGGTAGGCGGCGAGGCCGAAGGCGAAGGCCACTTCCGCATTGCTGATGGAGGAGTCTGCGGCAAGGGCCGGCAGCGGCAAGGCCAGCGACCCCAGCAGCACGAGCCCTAGCAGCAACGCCGAGATAGGAAACGCCCGGGACGAAGACGCTCGGGACGAAAGGGCTTGGGATTTCATGGCGAGAGCCTCCTGACCTGGTTGGCGAGACGGGCACGGAGCGCTTCGACCTTCGCCGGTGCGTAGCGGGAGCGATCCCGGAGAGCGTCGTCGAGACCCTGGAGGGTGCCCAACAGGGCGGTGTTGGAGGCGAGCTCGGGGTTCCAGCGGAAGAGCTCGCCGGTGAGAGTGTTGGCGGCCAGGAAGAGCTGGACCTCCGTGTCGTAGCCGGCGGAAAGATTCGCCGGCCCGTCGGTGGCGGCGACGGTGATCAACATGGAGCGCACGCGCTGGGGATCCCAGCGCAAGGCCTCCAGCCGTGGAGCCACCGCCGCCAACTGCTCCGCCAACCCCCGGGCACGGCGCGCCACCTGGGCCCTCGGGGTTCCCAGGTCCGCGACCCCGGCGGCCACCGCCGCCACCCGGCGGTCCAGCTCTGCCAGGCGCCCAGGCTCCGCCGCCGAGACCAGCGGCCGCAGCGCCGCCCAGCGCGCCGGGCTCCACCGCGGCAGCCCCACCGGGCGCCGGACGCCGCGGCGCCAACGCTCTTCCTGCAAACCGTGGTGGCAAGAGTCGCAGCGCATCTCGGCGAACTCCGGCCACGGACCCGCCTCGGCCCGGCGAGCCAGCTGCTCCAGGCCGCTGCGGAAGGAAAAGAGCTGACCCTGGGCCCAGACCCGCGCCCCCGCCAGCTCCTCCCCGCGCTGGGCGGGAGGATTCCAATGGGGCGGCATGGCGGCGGCGAAATTGTCCAGCTCGAAGACCAGCGCCGGATGACCGGCGGCGATGAGCCGGTGATCGACGGTACGCTCCACGTCCCCCAGGTGGCAGCCCAGGCAGAGCTCGGCGCGCACCGGCAGCGAGCGCAGATCCGTCATCCCCGCCTCGACGGAATCCTCATACTCCCAACCGTCGGAGCGGTGACCTTCGAGCCAGCCGCCGGCGGCGCCGTGGCAGCTCTCGCAGGTGACGCCGTCCTCGATCTCCAGCCGCCCGGCGACGCGCTCCGGCGGTGGGGTGAGGGCGTGGCAGTCGAGGCATTGGCCCGCCTCGTGGGCCGCCACCAGTCCCAGATTGCTGGCGATGATCCGCGAGCGCTCCCCCAGCAGCACGTTGTAGGCCTGGGCGTGGAAGTCCTTCTGCTGCCAGGTGAAGTACTCGTTCTGCAGCACCGGGTAGGCGTCCCGGGGCACGGTACTGCCGTGGCAGACGGTGGAAGCGCAGGCGGCGACGCCAACATAGCCCCCGGGCACCGCCTCGGGCTGGCTTGCTGGCTGGCTCGCGGTCTGGGCGGGCGTTTGGGTTGCGGTCTGGGCGGGCGCCTGGGCCGCGAGGGCGAGAACGCCGATGGCCAGCAGCAGCGCCGGCAGGATCTGGACATGATGCGGGTGGGCGGCTCTCATGGTCATCTCCTCGCGGGTGCTGTTGGAACGGAGGGTGTTTCGGCGGTTGCGGCGGAGGTTGCGGCGGAGGGCTCCTCCTCCCCGGGGTCATCCCCCACGGTGAAAATCTCACCGTCGCGCAGGAAGAGGCGCTCCATCTCGGCGCGGTTGAAGGGGCGGGCGCCGATGCGGTTGAAGACGCTCACCTGGTGACCGCTCTCGTCCACCGCGCGGTCGCGGTCGAGGCCCCGGGAGAGCGCCAGCGCCTCCCCCTCGGTGGGATAGACGGCGATGAGCTGCGGCGCCGGACGCGGGCTGAAGCCCAGATAGCCGGGCACCGTCTCCGGCGAGGTGAGCTGGAGCACCTTGAGGCCGCCGGCGCCATCGGCGACGTAGGCGAAGAGGCTGGCGTTGGTGGCGCCGATCTGAACGTCCCGGGCGTCGGTGAAGCCGCTCACCACCTGATCCACCCGCGGGCTCTCGGGGCGCTCGATGTCGACCACGAAGAGCCCCCGCTCCCCCGCTGCCACGTAGGCGTAGGTGCGCGCCGGGTAGACGCTCCAGGCCTTGCCCGTCTCTTCCAGCCGGGCGGCGAGGATGGGGTTCTCCGGGTCGGTGATGTCCACCACCGACAGCCCCTCGGCGCCGGTGATGAAGGCGTAGCGGAATTGCACCGCCACCGCGGTGGGCTCGGCGAAGCCCGGCAACACCGCCGCAACCCGCGGCTCCAAGGGCTGGTTGAAATCGAGCACCACCAGGCCGGCGTCGGAGAGCACATAGACCCAGGTGCCGGCGACGGTGAGAGCGGCGGCGCCATCGAGCCGGCCCTGCGGGTTGTAGGTCAGGGCGCGCTCCAGGAAGTTGTTGCGCGGCTCGCCGTCGGTGAGGGTGGCGACGTCCACCAACACCAGCCCCTCCTGCCGATCGGCGACGAAGGCGTAGCGGTAGATGGGGTGGATGGGCTGCTCCAAAGCCTCCGGCGGCGGCGTGCGGTCGAAGGCCATGGGCATGTTGGTGGGCAGAGCGACGGCCGCAGCGTCAGCGGTGGCCACGGCGGTGCGTTGCCCCAGGGGCGAGACCGGCGCCGTCACGATGCGCTCGGAGAACTCGGCGTTGTCGATATTGGCGACATCGAAGACCTCGAAGCCGCCGTGGCCCTTGGCGGTGTAGAGATACTCGCCGCGGAGCTGGAGATCCACCACCTCGCCGCCGCCGCCGTCGTGGTGATGGCCGTGGTGCAAGACCAGGTCCTCGTCCCGGTGGTGCTGGAAGTCGTCGGGGTAGGCCAGGCGGTGGAGATAGCTGCCCAGCACCGCCTGGGGCTCCTCCCACTCGGTGACCGTCACCGCCTCCAGGCCGTGATGCCCCTCCGCCACCCAGGCGTTGTGGCCGATGAAGTTGACGAAGCCGGTGCCGAGGGTCAGCAGCTGGGCCATCCAGGCGTTGTTGTCGCCGTCCTCCGAGAGGTGGCAGTCGCTGCAGCCTTTGGTCTCGGCGCTGCGCACGGTGTGGGGCACGTGAGGATTGAACGCCTGGCTGGAAAAGCCCGGTCGCGAGATGGGCGGCTGCTGGGTGTAGAAGCGCTTGCGGTTGGCGTTGGTGGAGGAGAGCACCAGGGCGCTGGAGGAGCGCAGCGGCGCGATGCGGCCACCCTTGGTGGCGCCGTTCAAGCCCAGCATGTAGACGTCGGTGCGAATCACCTGGGGGTTGTAGCTGGCGTAGTTACGGGTCTCGGTGCCCTCGTAGTGGTTCATCTTCGAGCGCACGTTGGCCTCCTGGGGCAGGTGGCAGCCGAAGCAGGAGGTGACCCAGGAGGAGTGGCAGGAGTAGCAGGTCATGCGCTCGTCGCGGTGGGCGAGGCGCGCCGGCTCGGCTCCCAGGGCGCGGTTCACCGACGCCTCGTCGGCCTCCAGCCAGGTGCCGTCGGTGGTCATCAGCTTGGCGCGGCGGGAGCGCGGGTTGTAGCGCGGATGGCCGGGAGTCACCGTGTCCTGGACCTGCACTACCTCCCACTCGAGGTCGGGGTCGAGCATGGAGCGCTGTACCAGGGTGTCGCCGCGCCAGCGGAAGCGGCGCTGACCCCAGGGAGTGTTGGCGAGGCTCAAGTCGGTGCCACCAGCGGGAGCCGCCGGGCCGGTGGTGCGCAGAGTGGCGCGCTGGGCGGCGCTGCCGTGGCAATCGCTGCACTCGATCTCGATGGCATCGCCGTACTCGCCGTAGAGGTTGCCGTCGCCGTGGACATCCTGGGAGAAGTGGCAATCGACGCAGTGCATGCCGCGCTCCAGGTGGATGTCCTTGAGGTGCACCGCCCTGGCGAAGCGCTCCGGGTCGTCGAAGGGCACCACCTCGCCGTCGCCGTCCAGCAGGCGGCCGGCGCGGTCGCGGCTGAACACGGCGCGGAAGATCCAGCCGTGGCCGTGGTAGTCGGCGAATTGCGTGTGCTGGAGATCCGGGTTGAGCTCCGAGACCGCCGCCAGCACCTCCGGATCGCTCCACAGCCCGCGCACCACCGCCCCCTCCGGGTTGGCTTCCAAGGCGGCGCGGCGCTCGGCGGCGGTGGGGTTGCGCTGCTGCTCCGGCCACAGGTGCTCGCCGTCGGTCTCGTAATCCCACATGGTGTAGCCCAGGTAGGTGTTGACGAAGGCGTTGGGCTGGTGCATGTGGCAGCTCATGCACTGGCTGGTGGGCACCGCCCGGGTCAGCCGGTGGGCCACCGGGTGGCCGCTCTCGCCGCGGGGAATGGTGGGGTCGGCGGAGGCGCTGGTGCCGCGGTGGCCATATTCCGCCCACGGCCCGGAGTGCAGCGGCTCGCGGTCGTTGGCGTAGACCACGTGGCAGGCGGTGCAGCCGCTGGAGCGGTAGTCCCCAGGATGGTCGTTGGTGCCCAGGAAGGAGAGGTGGGGATCGTTGAGACGGGTCTTGTGCAGATTGATCACCGCCGGGCTGATGCGCAGACCGGTGCCGCGGCCACGGTTGGAGACCCGGATGTCCGGTCGGCCGGGCTCGTCGAAGGGACTGGGGTTGCCGATCTCCGGGAAGAAGGACGGCTGGAGCAAGCCGCCGCGCTCGAAGGCGCGGAAATACTCGCCGGGCTGCACCACCTCCCACCGCGGCAGGGGCAGCAGCCGCTCCACGGCGCCGCGGGCACGTTCTTCCTCGGTAGGATGATCCACCAGGCCTTGGGCGGTGCCGTCGGCGGCATAGCTCTCCCCCAAGAACGCGCTCTTGGGGCCGACGATGCCGTTGGCGTAGGCGGCGGCGGCCCAGAAGATGGCGGAGGTGGTCATGGGGCTCTTGATCACCGCGTCCACGTGGCCGTCGTGGCACGGCCCGCAGGTCTCCCCGGCCACCCGCAGATCGCCGGGGTTGACGAAGCGGATGAACTCCGGCGACTCGTCGTTGAGCAGGGTGTAGGAACGCACCGGATTGGCGGAGCTGGGCTCGCCGTCGGCACCGGCCCAGCGCTGCGGGAAGCGCGGTGCCACGTGAGCCTGCTCCCGGACGCGGCGGTAGGCCTCGGAGCCGGGCTCGTCGCCATCCGCCACTCTCGCAGAGGCATCGCCGCCGTGGCAGTCGACGCAGGAGAGCTGCACCGCCGGCGAGGCGTGCATCTTCTCCACCCCCAGGTGGCAGGAGAGGCACCCGCGGCTGCCGGCGGCGGCGGTCTCGGCGCTTTGTAGCATCAGGGGATGAGCCGCCGGCGCCGGAGGCGGCTCCGCTGTGACCACTCCAGGGCTCCAGCTCACCCCGAGCAGCGCCACCGCCACCATCAGGGCCCTGACGCCCAAGGCTAGGAGGACGGCCAGGCTACGGGAGCGCGAGCTACGGGCTGGATGCATGACGGAAGCGCCTCCTCAGAAGGTCAGGGTGAGGTTGACGAAGCCCATGTAGAGGCTGTCGTCGCTCTGGTAGATGTCTTCGAAGCCGGCGCCGGGGAGAAAGGCGGCGACTCCCGCCAGCAGGACCACGTTGTTGTTGAGGTAGGGCCGCCAGCGGGCACCCAGAGAGAGGTCCCAGCCGATCTCCTCGTCGATGTCGCTTTGGAAGAGCAACAGCTGGATGGCTTCGGTGGAGTCGAAGCGCAGATAGTTGGCGGTGGCCACCGCCTTGAGCTCGGGGGTGAGCTCCAGGTCGAGACCGGCGCTGGCCAGCAGCAGGCCGGGGTTGACGAAGTTGGGCTGCCCCTCTTCCTTCGAGCTCCGCAGGTTGGGCAGCAGACTGCCGCGGTTGACCAGGCCGGTGCCGGTGCCGGCGAGGCGGATCCCCAGACGGTTCCAGAACGAGAAACCGCCGCCGGCGAAGGCGGGGTTGTCGAAAATGGCGTCGAAGCCCTCGGCGTCGCGGTCGGTGGGGGAGTCGTCGCCGGAGGCATAGAGCAGCGACAGCTTGGGGCGATACCAATTGCGGTCGATGGAGAGCTCCAGAGCGCCGAAGAAGGCCGAGATGTCGACGTCGGAGCGGCCTGCGAAGAGATCCTCGCCGGCGATGGGGTTGAGGCTGTCCTCGCCGGTGACGTAGTACAGGGCGTGGTCGATATTGAGGCGCCCGGAGTGGCCGAAGCTGGTCCAGCCCAGGTACAAGGCCTCCACCTCGTGGGGGGTGAAAGAGCCCACCGGGTCCGGCCGCGCCAGAAAGCCGTTGCGGTCGAAGAAGAAGCTGGGCTCGTCGCGCAAATAGTGCAGCGAGAGCTGATGGGTCCAGCCCAGGGCGAAGGTGTCCTGGCGGTAGACGTTGGCCACCGCCACCTGCTGGTCGCGCAGCTCGAAGAGGTTGAGACCGCTGTTGGTGTCCTTCTCCAGCCGCTCGGAAAGATAGAGGTTGTATTGCCAGCGGTTGGAGTCGGCGTTGCCGAAGAGGCGCAGGGCGAGGTTGGTGTCGGTGAAGACGAAGCCCCGGAAGTCGCTGGAAAAGGGCTGGATGCCCACCCGCAGGGACAGGAAATCGTAGCTGGTGGAGAGGTCCGCCAGCTTTTTCTCGACGAAGAATTCCTGCAGCGACGCCCGGCCGTCGGTGCGGTCCGTGCCCTCCCGCACATCGGGCTTGACCACCGCGTTCTCCTGAGTCTCCAGGTGGTTGAGGTTCCCCACCAGGGTCGCCTTGATGCGCCAGTCCATGGGCTTGAAGGCGGTGTCGCCGCGGAAGAGCTCGGCGGAGATCACCACGTTCTGGTTGAGGAAGAGCTGGCCGTCCTCACCAAAGAATTCGATGGAGCCGGGCTCGGCGGTGGAGACGCCGGCGGGGGTGGGCAGGTTCATCCCCTGCACCAGGGTGTCGGAGATGCCGGTGAGGACGAAGAAGATGTCGTTGCCCTTCACCGGGTAGTCGCCCTTGAGGACGTTCTGGTTGTAGGGATCCCAGCGGGAGCCCTGGGCATTCAATTCGTAGGGCGGCGGCACGATGCGCCAGCGGTCGGTGAAGGCCTCGAAGCGATCTGCCGCCGGCTCGAAAGGCGGCGCGTAATCCAGCGGCGGCGCCACCAGCGGCCGCCGCGGCAGCCCTTCGCCGAGCTGCACCACCAGGGTCGCCCGAGCTTGGGCCAGGACGCGCTGGGGATCCTCCGCCGCGGTCACCGCCACCGCCACCCGGTAACCGCCGGCGGCCAGATCCCGGGGCCAGGCGAGGCGAAAGTGCCCGCGCTCGCCGACGGTGGTCTCCGCCCGCTGGGGTTCTGGCGGTGCTTTCCCTTCTTCGGCTTCCCTCTCCAGCGTCACCGTCTCCAGCATCACCGTCACCACCGAGCCCGGGGGAGCGCCGGTGACCCCCTCGAAGGTGGGCCGCGGATCGCCGCTCCACAGCAGGGTGCCGCCGTCCATCTCGAGCCGGGCCCCAGCCTTCTCCTGAGCCGCCGCCGGGAGGGACACAGCCAACATCACTACGCCCAGAAGCCCGGCTCCCAGAACCGCGAGGGCAGGATGGAAGGAACGCTTCAACTCAACCCTCCGGATTGCGCGGGAATCGCAGGAAGGGCAGGCGCACACCGCGCAGCTTGACCCGGTCCGCCCATCGATCCTCCGGCGGCAGGAAGCCGGCGGCGCCGAGGAAGGAAACGTAATCGTCCTGTTCCACGCCGTCACCGCTGATGCCCAGCCCGCCCACCAGCCGGCCGTTGCGGTAGAGGGGAATGGAGCCGGGGAAGAAGACCACGCCGTTGCGGTTGGGGCTCGCCGGGTCGAAGCCCTCGGCGCAGGGGTTGGCCCAATCGCGGCGGAAGAGATCGAAGAACGGCCCGGGGGGGGTGCCGTCGATGCCCGCCGGGTACAGCGGCTGGGCGGCGAAGCCGATGGTGCGGTTGGTCACCGCCACCCCCGGTGCCACCCCGGGCAGATTGCCCTGGCTGAACCACACAACGTTGCGCGCCTTGGCCACCGCTACGTCGATGGAGAAGACCGTGGCGTCGGCCATGCGATAGAGGCCGACGATCTCGCCGTCGAGGTCGGAGACGGCGATGACCATGCGCGCCCGATCCCCGGCGGCGTTGGGCAGGCGGATCAGCGCCCGGGTGCGGTGGGCGGCGTCGATGCTCTGGTTGACCAGCTGATCCACCTCGGCGACGCCGAGGCCGTTGCCCGCCACCGGCCCCGCCAGCCAGCCTTCCGGCGCGCAGGCCCCGTCCGCCGGGCCGAGGGCCAAGGGGGCCAGCTGAGGACCATCGGCGGCGCTATTCGCCGGGCGCTCCAGCTGGCGGACGAAGGGCAGCCGCACGCCGTCGATGAAGACCACGCCGGGGTCGGGGAGGGGATCCGGCAGCGGCGCCAGCCCCGGCACCGAGAGCGCCGCCGCCAGCGCCGCGAACTCGGCGTGGTCGGGGGGCGCACCGGGAGCCACAACCCCCAGACCGCCCACCACCGCGGTGCCGCGGTAGAGGGGAATGCCGCCGGGGTTGACCGCCACCGCGGAGGGGTCGTGCACCGGCGAGCCGTCGTGGGTGTCGAAGGGTTGGGGCTTGCCGGTCACCGGGCCGCTGCCGCAGCCGCGGTCGTCATTGGCGTCGCACGAACCACCGTTGACCACTGAGCGCGCCGGCGGCACCGCCTGACCACCAATGAAGGTCACCTGCAGGTCGCAGCCGCGGTTGGTGTTCTCGATGCCGTAGAGGGCGGCGTTGGGGGTCCGGGCCACCCCCGGCGGGAAGTGCACGCCGCTGATGAAACGCACGGTGCGGGAGGACAGGGGCGCCTGGTCGTTGGAGAAGAACGCGCCGGTGCGCGCCAGCCCCACCGCCACGTCGGCGTCGTCCAGCACCGGCCCGCCCTTGCGGTAAACCGCCAGGGGCCTGCCCAGGCGATCCACCACCGCCACCGTCATGGTGGCCTCGTCGAGGGCGCCGGCGGCGGCGCGCACCAGCGAGTCCGCCTCAGCTGCGGAAAGGGCACTCTCGCCGTTGGCGCACACCGGCGGCACCGCCGGTCGCGGATCAGTCCCGGGCCGACCAGGTCCGGGCCGGCCAGGCAAGCCACCGGGCCCGGCCGGGCCACCGATGCCCCCTGGGGGAGCGCCGGGGTCCGCCACTGCCCCACCAGGATCCTCAAACCCTCCTCCACCGCCGCCGGGATCCCCGGGACGCCCGGGGCGATGCTGGGCCAGCAGATCCAGCGCCGGCACGAGCGGCAGCGCTAGCAGCATGACAAGCAGCGGCAAGTGTCCGCGAAGTCCCGAGGCGGAACCGCTCGACGCGGAAGAGCTCGAGACGCGGGAAGGGAGCCGAGGGGGTAGGAGTCTCATCCGGGTCTCCTCCAAGGGGAAGGGCCGGCGGCGGTCACCGGTGGCGCCGGCCGAGAGAATTCGGTGCGGTGATATCCGTGGCATTGGGCGCAGGCGAGGGCGCCGCCCCAGGCCGCCGGGCCACGGTCTTCGGCAAGGCTTGCAGTGGGCGAGGAGCCCGCGCCGTGGCAGCCGCGGCAGGCGGCGATGCCGGGCATCAGCACGTCGGCGCTGGCTTCGCTGGTGGCGGCATCGGGATGGCAGGTGCTGCAGGCCACGTTGCGGTGGCCCAGGTGGGAGAAGCGGGCGCCGGGCATCCAGCGCTCCGGAATCGCCGCCGGAGCCACCGTCGGCAGGGGCACGGCGTCCAGATCCACTCGATGACAGAAATCGCAGCCGGCACGGAAGAGAGTGCGGGCGGCGTCGGCTACCTGGCGGTCCACCCCCGGCGGTAGCTTCTGCCGGCCACCGCCGGTGATCACTTCCAGCCGCCGATCCCGCAACGAGACGGCGGCGTCCGGGCCCCACTCGCTGCCGCTGTAGAGACCCAGCAAAGAGTCCACCACTTCCCGCGGCGTGCTGTGGGGGGCTTGGCGGTCGGGCAGTCGCTCGTCGAAGCTCAGCCGATGACAGCTCTGGCAGTGGTTCTCGAAGCTCACCGGCTGCATCCGGCCGGTGTCGTCGTCGGCGACGTGACAATCGCCGCACACCAACGCCACCGGCCCGTCGGGACCGCGGAGGGTCTGCGCCGGCGAAGCCCCGGTTGCCTCCTGCTGTACCCGGTGCACTCGGTGGCCGAAATCCACCGTGCCGGGATCGGCCCCGGCGGCTTCCGCCACGGACAGCCGGCGCGGTCCCTCCTCTCCTCCCGAATCCGACCGGGACGCCGGCAAAGTGACCACTAGCTCGGGGTGATCGCTGGCGAAGGAGGTCACCTGCGGTGTGACGGTAGCGTTGGGCACCACCGCTGAGAGCTCCCGGTGACAGGGGGTGCAGTCGGCGGCAACGGCGCGGCGCACCAGGTCTTGGCCACGATGCTCGGGGTGGCAGGACGCGCAGGCGGGGGCCGCCGCCGCCGAGGGGCTGGAGGCCAAGGCGGCGGCGTGGGGCTCGCCCTGATCGCCGTGGCAGGCGACGCAGCCATCCTCCACCGCTGCCGGCCCCCGCCAGGGACGATGGCAAGCGGCGCAGCCACGGGTGGCGATGCGGCGGGCTTCGCTGTTGAGAAAGGCACCGCCGGCAGCATTCTCCCCTGGGGCAGCGGCCGGGGCGGTGTCCTCGGCGACGATGAGGGCGTGGGCGCTGGAGATCCCCGGCATCAGGGGGCGGTGGCTGCCAGCGGCGAGGGCCGCCACCGTGATCAGGGCGACGACGGTGAGGGCGACGGTGAGGGCTCCCTTGGTCCACCCCGGTCGGGCCAGGGAGTAGGCGGCGGCATAGTCCACGGCCTCCGGCGGGGCCGGCGCCAGTGCTGGCTTGACCGGTGCTGGCTTGACCGGTGCTGGCTGGGTCGGTGCTGGCTGGTCCGGAACTCTAGGCGACGGCGTTGGGGCCGATGGCCGCTCGTGCCCGGCGGGGGCGAGCTCTTCCGGTGCGGCGGACCCGTCGGTGGGGTTCACCGGGACCTCGAAGGTGGCGGTATCCAAAGCCTCGTCGGTCGCCTTCTCCCGAGGCTCCGCCGGCGCCGCGGCCTCGACGGCACTCTCGATGGGGGAGAAGTGGACGAACAGGGGATCTTCGGGGTGGGTGACCTGGAAACGCAGGCGGTAGCCGCCGATCTCCACCGTGTCGTCCCCGCTCAGGGTCTCTCGCTCCACCTGCCGGCCATTGCGGTAGGTGCCGGTGACGCTGCCGCGGTCCACGAGCACCCAATGCTTGCCCTCTCGGCGGATTTCCGCGTGCTCCAGCGCCACCGCGGCATCGTCCAGGCGCACGTCCGCCGCGGCGCCGCGGCCGATGGTGAGGCTGTCGCCCTCCACCGTACGCAGCAGTGTGCGTTCGCCCACCAGGCGATGGATCAGGAAGGTCATCGGGCTGCTTTTTTCAGCTATCTTTTGATGTCTTCTCTCCTCAAGGTTTCCTGTCGGGGGCTTTCCAGAGACAGTGCCGGCATCTGACATGAAGGCCTCCGGCCATCGAGGAAGTCCTCATCCCACACCCCATCCCCGGTAGTACAAGGCCGCCACTCCATGGCCCAGGGCGAGCACCAACAGCACCAGCGACAGGGGCAGATGGAGCCATAGCCAGGCGTCCAGGAGGTTGCGGTAGCGCTGCTGGTAGGTCAGCCGCTGATGGAGCTCCTTGTGCTGGCGCGAGAGCACCAGAAGCCGCCGCAGATCCTCCCGTTCATCCTCCGCCACCCGCCCCAGCAAGCTTTTCCACGCCGCGTCGTCCACCGCCGGCACCGCTGCCCGCCGGCGCCGGGGCGGGCTGAAGACCGTTCGCCATCCGGCCATGGCCCGCGGGCGGCTCTCTTCCACCAGCCCCACCTGCACCCGCCGGAAGGTCGCCGATTTACCCTCCGCCAGCCGCGCCATGGAAGCGGCGATCTGATTCAGCCGCTCCGACAGCTGGTCGACGGTGAGGTTGCTCTCCACCTCGCTCAAGAGCCGCGGCACGGTGGTGTAGAGCAGCGCTCCCAGAAACCCCGTCACCACCACCGCCGCCAGCACCACGAGAGTCGCCGTCGCCAGGCGGTCCTGAAAGCGAAAGCCGGAGTGGAAGAGGGCCACCACCAGGCTCAAGAACCCAAGATAGACGTGAGCCTGGAGCCAGCCTTCCAAGGTGCCCAAGGTGCTGCGATAGGAGCGTTTGCGCACCCCGAACCAGAGCAGCACCAGGATCACAGCAAGGGTGGCGAAGCCCAGGATCAGGCCCGGCACCGAGCCGCCGTGGGCATAGCCGCTGCGGCTCATCCAGACGTAGAGGGCCGTAAGGATCACCAAGATCACCAGCGCCCGGCGGCGCCAGCGGCGGCTTTCGGGGGTGGTCAGAAGCACGGCTCAGAGCTCTCCCTGGCGCACCACCAGATCCTCCAGGGTCTGCTGGTATTGATCCGGCGTCAGGCGGATGGCAGCGCCGGTGGGACAGCTGCGGACGCAAGCGGGACCGCCGGAGAGGTGGGCGCAGAGGTCGCATTTCACCGCGACCTCGCGGCCCTCGTCGGCCTCCGCCGCGGTGCTCGCCGGGAAGCCGAAGAGCTGGCGCAGCCAGTCGAAGGGGCCGAGCTCCGAGCGCGGATGAACCATGAAAATATTGCCGTAGGGGCAGTTGGCCTCGCAGTTGCCGCAGCCGATGCAATTGCTCTTGATCTGCACCTCGCCGCGAGCGTTGCGCACGATGGCGTCCGGCGGGCAGTCGAGCATGCACAGGGGGTTCTCGCACTGCCAGCAGGAATTGGGGGCGAGGAGGTTGTAGATCTTGATGCCGGTGAGGGAGAGCCGCGCCTGGCCGTCGTCATGGACGCCCTCGCAGGCGTGGATGCAGTTGTCGCAGCGCACGCATTTGTACTCGTCGATGATCAGCGCGTCGGTGGCGATGACCACCTCCTCGCGGATCAAATCGGTGAGAATGCGGCCGGCGCCGGGGGTCGCCTCCGCCGCCAGGCTCGCCACCCGACGCTCCTCGAGCTTGGCCAGAATCTCCTCCGCCATACGCGGCCGCTGGTCGAGGAAGCGCTGGATGTCGGAGCGCCGCAGGCGGATCAGCTCGCAGGGGAAGATGGTGGCGACGCTGGCGCTACGGTGGGCATCCGGCAGCAGCGCCACCTCGCCGAAGAAGTTGCCCGCCACCAGGTAGGCGAGGATGATCTCGCGGTCGGCGGAGCGTTTGGAGACCTTCACCATGCCGCTGCGAATCAGGTAAAGGGCCTCCGCTTCCTCGCCCTCCTCGAAGAGGGTCTGGTCCTTGTCCACCGACACCACCTCTGCCCGGGCCACCAGCGACCACAGCTCGCCGTGGGAGATGCCGGGGAAGAGATAGCCTTGGAAGGCGCGCACCAGGAAGGTGCGATCCACCGTCTCCTTCACCGCCGGCGACACCGCCAGCAGCTTGAGCATCGCCTTGCGCGGCACCTCGATGAGGCGGCAGCCCTTGGAGATCACCGTGGCGTTGCGGCGGCGGTTGGAGATCAGGCTCATCTCGCCGAAGAAGTTGCCGGCGGAAAGATCCACCACGTGGCGGTCCTCGGTCGCGCCCTCCGCGCGCACCCGCACCTCCACCTCGCCATCGGCGATGATCAGGAAGCTGTCGGTGTAATCGTTCTGCCGTACCACCACCTCGCCGGCGGGGAGGTCGTGGGTCTCCACCGACAAGAAGAGCTCCCGGAGGTCGCTCTCGTCGGCGTCGGCGAAGAGCGGAATCTCCTCCTTCAGCTGCGCCAACCGCTCGCTCACCGGTCCCCGCCACCATGG
This sequence comes from Acidobacteriota bacterium, assembly GCA_034211275.1. Taxonomy (NCBI): domain Bacteria; kingdom Pseudomonadati; phylum Acidobacteriota; species Acidobacteriota bacterium. Next base: position 60,598 of record JAXHTF010000002.1, on the reverse strand, counting down.
CAGACGGGCCTTGAGCAGCTCTTCGTCGGCGGGCTCCACCGGCTGGCCCAGCAAATGCTCCACCGCCTCGTAACCCTGGTTGAGGCTGAGCTTGATCAGATCCCGGCCGGTGACCGCACCGACCAAATAGAGCCCCGGCACCGTCGATTGGTAGCTGCTGTCGAGGGCCGGCCGGGCCTCGCGGCCCCCGCCGGTGAAGCGCACCCCCAACCCTTCCAGCCAGCGCCGCGGAGGCACCGCGCCGAGCATCAGGTAGACCCGCTGGGCGGGCACCCGGTAGTCGTCCTCGGCCCCCGCCAGCGTCACCTCATCGGCGCCGATAGCGCTGACGGTGGTGGAAAAGTGGATGGTCAGGTCGCCGCTGGCGGAGCGGGCCAGGGCTTCCCGCTCCAAAGCCTCTTTGGCGCGCACGATCTCCGGCCGCCGCACCACCAAGGCCACCCGGTTGCGGTCCACCAGGGCGAGGGCGACCTCCAGCGCCGAGTCGCCGGCGCCCACCACCACCACGTCCTCGCCCTGAACCTCCGCCGGATCTACCAGACGGTGACTGACGTGGGGCAGCTCCTCTCCGGGCACGCCGAGGGAACGGGGGTTGCCCTGGGTGCCGATGGCCAGCACCACGTGGCGGGCACGGTAGCGGCCACCGGCAGCGGTGGCGACGGTGAACTCGTCGTCTCCACGCTCCAGGGACGTGACCTCCTGGCCGAATTCCGCGGCCAGCTCCAGGTCGTCGGCGGCGCCCCGCCATGCCCCCAGCACCGCCTCCCGGGAACCAGCCTCGAAGGGAATCCCGGGATGCAGCGGCACCGCCGCCGGCTCCGCCATGACGTGCTTGCGTTTTTGGTAGGAGTGGACGGTGTCCGCGAGGTGCTCGGCGCGCTCCAGCAGCCGGTAGTCGAGACCGCGATGCCGCGCCCGCGCCGCCGCCGCCAGCCCGGCGGGACCCGAGCCCACGATCAGCAGATCGAGACACCCATTGGACAATGGAGCCCTTTCCCCCCGCGGCCAGCACCACCAGTGCCGAGCACAGGGCGCAAAGTAAAGAGAAACTTATCTTTCAGTATGGCCGAAGGGGCTCAGAATTTCAAATGATTCAGCGGCTCCGAAGAGCCGCCCCGCACGTCTAGCAGCCCGTGGGTGCCACGGCTGGAGTTGCCGTTCACCTTCCCAGCTCGGTTCCTTCCCGCAGGCGGTCGACGTATCGCTGATAGCAGAAAACCCGATCCCGCTTGGCGCCGGTGGTTTCCACCAACACCTCCAGGTTCTGGAGGATCTCCACCGCCTTGGCCGCGGTGGGGCGGGTGGTCTCCAGCAGCTCGGCGGCCCGGGCGATGGTCACGATGGGGTGCCGGGGAAGCTGCTCGACTAGCCGTAGTGCCGGCAGCGTCGTGGAGGAGCTCTGCAGGACTCGCATGCGATCGGCGGCGACGCGGGCCACCAGGTGCCGCACCGTGTCGGTGGCCTCCTCGGCGACGGCGGCGACCCCTTCGAGGAAGAAGACCACCCACCCCTCCCAATCTCCCCGTTGTCGCACTCCGTCGAGGCGCTGGTAGTAGTCCCGGCGATGACGCTTGAAGTACAGGCTGAGATAGAGCAGCGGGCGGGATAGCAATCGGTACTGCTCCAGCATGAGGGTGATCAGCAAGCGCCCGATGCGGCCATTGCCGTCGAGGTAGGGATGGAGGGTTTCGAATTGCACGTGCACCAGCGCGACGCGAACCAGCGGCGGTAAGGAATCGGCTTCGTGGATGTAGTCCTCCAGCCGGGCCAGCAACTCCGGCAGGAGATGGGGTGGCGGCGGTACGAAGGCGGCGTTCCCCGGCCGCGTGCCCCCGACCCAATTCTGGCTGCGGCGGATCTCTCCGGGCTGCTTGGTGGCTCCCCGAACGCCGCGCATCAGGCGACGGTGGGCTTGGTGCAGGAGCCGCATGGAAAGCGGTAGCCCACCCTCCCGATGCATTTCATCCCGGGCGTAGGCAAGAGCCTCAAGATAGTTGCAGACCTCCTCTACGTCGGCGGCGGCACCGCCGGAGGAAGCGTCCGCCTCGTGGCTGAGCAGATCGAGGAGGGTGGCCTGGGTGCCTTCCACCTGGGAGGAGAGCACCGCTTCCTTGCGCACGTAAGCGTAGACAAACCACTCCAGCGACGGCACCAAATCCGCTGCCAGCTCCAGCTGCCCGAGGGCCGTCCGCGCCCGCTCCAAAGCCTCCGCCATCTCACCGGCGAGCTCCAGCGGCGGATCCGCCGGCGGCAACGGGAAAGGCACGAAGGCACGCACCTCTTCCCCCGCGGTGGTGGTCTGCTCGTAGGATTCGGTGATGCGCGTCATGCTGAGCTCCCGCGAGCGACGCCCACCAGGGACGCCGCTGACTAAGAAAGAAGCCTTTCATAAGCCGGGACAAAAAGAAAGCTGACTTTCTTAGCCGGCGCATCAAGGAAAGTCTGCTTGCACGCACTTCCGCCCGAGGCGCGCCGCAATGGGCCTCGGGCGGAGAGAGGTAGGCGGGGGAAGTGGAGAAGGGCTCAGCCTTGGTGGTCGAGGAAGATCTCCTCGATGGGCTGGCCGAAGACGCGGGAGATCTTGAAGGCCAGGGGGAGACTGGGGTCGTATTTGCCGGTCTCGATGGCGTTCACCGTCTGGCGGGAGACTTCTAACTCTTGGGCGAGCCGGGCCTGGGTCCAGTCGCGCTCGGCGCGCAATACTTTCAAGCGATTCTTCACCGGTAGCGCCTCCAGGCCAGGACGGTGCCGAGAACGTAGAAAACCGCCATCACCATGGTCGCGTCGTCGAACTCTCCCACCGGGGCTCCCAGGCGCTCGAGCACCTCGTAGCCTCCGATGACAAAGAAGGTCCCACCCCAGCCCAGCGCCAAAGCTTGCAGCTGGATCAAGCGCTGGAGCTCGTCAGTCTCGCGCAGATAGCGCGCGTAGGCCAGCATGACACCGGCACCGAAGAGGAAGGGGAGCGCCGCCAGCAGCCAGGCCAGCGGCCCTTCGGTGACCACGCCGCGCTTGGTCAGCTGACTGGCGGTGGTGAAGGCCACGGCCCAACCGAAGAAGATCCACATCACCCATCTCAGATTACGCCGGTCTCTGGGTGTCCTATCGTCGCAGCGGGCCCAAAAGGACTCCTTCCGCGGCTCGCTCAATTCGTTGCTGGTCTGGTTCATCTCGACATCTCCTGAAGTTTTGGCACTGTCGCGCTCCCTTTTCAATTAGTCGCGCCTCCTTGACACCAAGAAATGTACATGGACGGCGACATTATGTCAAGTGCTCTTGTCATAAAGCTCCTCGGCACGGTGCGCTGCACGTCACCGACCCACCCGGCAAGCCAGCACGCCGGTTCGGGTTCCAGAGCCTGCATTGAGGCCCTCCAGGTGGTATCTTTGCGCCTTATGAAGAGACATCCATCGGAGACCCACAAGCCCGTCGCCCGAGTCCTCGACCTGGTGGATCCGGCGAGCCAACAGATTTGGAATATGAGCCCGGACGAGGCCCGCCGCCGGATGGTGGAAGGGGGCACCGCGGGGGTCGAGGAGATCCAAGGCTCCTTCGCCCTGTGGGCTCGGGATGGCGAGAACGTGGTCATGGCCCGCAGCCTCGACCGGCCGCTGCGCTTCTTCCTGGCGAAGGAGAAGGACGGCCCCATGCTGCTGGTCTCGGACCGTATCGACCGCATCGCCGAGGCCCTCGGCGAGATGGGCTACGGAGATCAATTCCACCCCTCCTACACCCGCATGGTGCCCGCCCACCACGTCACCACCCTGCGGCTCATCGGCTGCCCCGACCCCAATCCGGTGCACCGACGTTTCTTCGACCCGCCCTCCGCCACACTGCCGGAGAATCTGGACGTCATCGGGGAGCGCTATGTAGGAGCACTGGTGCAGCAGGTGCGGGGCTGGCTGCGGAGCGTGCCGGAGGACGAGCCCCTGGGAGTCCTCTTCTCCGGCGGCGCCGACAGCGGCGCGGTGCTGCTGACGATTTATCACCAGCTGCTCGAGCTGGGACAAAGCCCGTCGCGGCTCAAAGCCTTCACCCTGGCGGCGGGCAGCGGCGGGGAGGACCTGACCCAGGCGCGGGAGTTCCTGCGCCGCACCGACCTGGAGATGCTCGGCGAGGTCGTCGAGGTGCCGGCGGAGGAGGTGGACCCGCTGGCGGCGGTGGCGGTGATCGAGGATTACAAGCCCCTGGACGTGGAGTGCGCCGCCGTGGCCCTGGCGCTGGTTCGGGGCATCCGCCGACGCTATCCGCAGTGGCGCTGGCTTGCGGACGGCGACGGCGGCGACGAGAACCTCAAGGACTACCCCATCGAGGAGAATCCCGAGCTGACCATCCGCAGCGTGGTGGGCAACTCCATGCTCTACCAGGAAGGCTGGGGCGTGCAGGCGGTGAAGCACTCCCTGACCTACTCCGGCGGGCTCTCCCGGGGCTGCGTCCGCGGCTGGGCGCCTGCGCGGCGGGAAGGCTTTTGCACCTTCAGCCCGTTCACCGCCCCGGCGGTCATCGCCGTGGCGGAAGCCATCCCCTTTGACGCCCTATCCAGCGGCGACCACCAGCGGCTCTACGGGCTCAAGGGAGAGGTCCTGCGCCGGGGCGTCCAGCGGGTGCTGGGCATGGAGATGCCGATCTTCGCCAAGCGGCGATTCCAGCACGGCGCGGTGGATGACTCCGTCGCCCGCCGCTTCGACGGCTCCCCCCACCGCTACCGTCGGCACTTCCTGACCCTCCACGCCCCTCAGTGAGGCCTCCCTCGGTAGCGGGCAGGGGCCTCGGCAACCCGGGACTCGACGGGAACGGCCTCAGGGCGACTGCGCCTTCTCCCCTCACCACCCGGCAGGTGCGCTCGCTGCGAGGCCCCAAGGAGGCGGTGGATCCCTGGGCGGCACCGCCCATCACCATCGAAAGCGAGCGCCTGCCTGCCGCCGGCGGCCTCCCGGCCCGGGCGGTGGAGGCCCTCACCGTCTTTCTCCACGGCGCCGAATGCCCCTTCACCTGCGTCTTCTGCGATCTCTGGCGCCACACCCTGGACACTCCGACACCTCCCGGTGCGCTACCCCGGCAGCTGGAGCTGGCGTTAGCTGAGGCAGCAAGGGCCGGCCCACTGCCGGAGCTGATCAAGCTGTACAACGCCTCCAACTTTTTCGATTCCCGAGCGGTGCCGGAAGAAGACGACGAACCTCTTGCCAGGCTGTTGGAGCCCTTCCTTCGGACGCCCGACTCACGGGTCGTGGTGGAGTGCCACCCGCGACTGGTGGGGGAGCGCTGCCGCAGCTTCGGAGAGCGAGTCGAGGGACGGCTCCAGGTCGCCCTGGGAGTGGAGACAGTGCACCCTGAGGCCCAACCGCGGCTGGGCAAAGGGGCGAGCCTCGACGACCTGCGGGCCGCCGTCCGGCGACTACGCAGCTGGGGGCTCGGCTGGCGCGCCTTCGTGTTGGTGGCCGCCCCCTTCGTACCGGCGGAGGAGGACTTGGAGTGGGTCGCCGCCAGCGCTCGCTTCGCCCTCGACGAGGGTGCGGAGCACATCGCCCTCATCCCGGTGCGCGGAGGCGACGGGGCCTTGGAGGAGCTGGCCCGGCGGGGCGAGTTCCACCCGCCGAGCCTCGGGCAGCTGGAGCAGGCTCTCGACCGCTGCCTGGAGCTCGCCAGCGGTCAGGGTGTCATCCGCCACGGCGCCTTCCGTCAGGGCGCCGAGTCCGCCGTCACCGCCGACCTGTGGGACCTGGAACGCTTCTCCTCCTGCCCCTCCTGCCTGTCGCGGCGGCGAGAGCGGCTGGAGCGGATCAATCTCTCCGGAAGAACGGAAGCTTCGATTCATTGTGAGGATTGCAGCCATGGCTGACGCCCCCGCCGTCGTCACCCCGGGCACCGAACGGCGCTGCGACGTCGCCATCGTGGGCTCCGGCTTCGCCGCCTCCATTCTTTCCAGGACCCTGGTGCGCCAAGGTCTGCAGGTGGTGATGTTGGAACGGGCCAGCCATCCCCGCTTTGCCCTGGGGGAGTCGTCGACCCCGCTGGCGGCCCTGTCCCTGGAGCGACTGGCCCGGCGCTGGCGGCTGCCGGACCTCTACGCCCTCGCCGCCTACGGCCGCTGGCGCAGCACCCTGCCGCACCTGCGCCGGGGCCTCAAGCGGGGCTTTACCTTCTACTCCCATTCTCCCGGCGTACCCTACGCCAACAGCCCCGACAACGATCATCGGCTGCTGGTGGCAGCGAGCCCCAACACGTCGGTAGCGGACGCCCACTGGCTACGCGCCGACGTCGACGCCCACCTGGCCCTGGCGGCGGCCCGGGACGGCGTCGAGCTGTGGGAGGAGACGACCCTCGACGGCATCGAGCCCACCGCCGCCGGCCTGCGCCTTCAGGGGGAGAGCCACCGCCGCCGTTTCGCCCTCACCGCCCGCCAGGTGGTGGACGGTAGCGGCCGCGCCGGCTTCCTGGCGAGCCAGGGGGTGGTCCAGGAGGTACCGCCGGACCGCCACCACAGCCTGGTCTACAGCCATTTCCGCGGCCTGAAGCCGTTTCCTCCGCTGGCCCAGCAGGCCGGCGCCAGCTGCCAGCCCGGGCCCTATCCCGACGAGGCGGCGGCGTTGCATCATCTGCTCGACGAGGGCTGGATGTACGTGCTGCCCTTCGACCACGGCGTCGCCAGCTGCGGCCTAGTGCTGCGCGAGCCTGCCGAAGGAGAGAGACCCGAGGAGATCTGGCAGCGGGTGCTGGCTCGCTACCCCACCCTCGCCGCCAGTTTCGTCACGGCCGAGACGGTCCGCCCCCTGGAGCGGGTGGTGCAGCTGCCCTATCGCCGATCCGCGGCAGCGGGAGACCGCTGGGTGCTGCTGCCCCACAGCCTAGCCTTTTCGGACCCGCTCTTCTCTACCGGCATGGCCTGGAGCCTGCTGGCGGTGGAGCGGCTGGCGGACCTGCTGCCGAAGATGCTGGCCGGCGAGGGGGACGGGCGGGAGTACGGGCGTCTGCTCCATCGCGAGGCGGACCACATCGAAGCGCTGGTGCGCGCCGCCTACGCCGCCCTGCCGGACTTCGAGGCCTTCACCGCCGTCACCTTCCTCTACTTCGCCGCCGCCAGCTTCGCCGAATCCCGGCAGCGGCTGGTGCCGGACCTGCCCCGGCCAGCCTGGGAGGTCTTCCTGGGAGCGGAGGATCCGGTGCTCTCGGGGCTCCCGGAACGAGCCTGGGAACGCCTTGGAAGTGGCCCCGGCGACGAGAGCTTCCGCTCGTGGCTGCTGGACGCCATCGCGCCCCGGGATGTTGCCGGGCTGGGAGACCCCCAACGACTCAATCTCTATCCGCTGGATCTCGAGATCCTCGTGCAGCGGGCGGAGCTCTTGGGCTTGACCCCCGACGCGGTGCGGGCCGCGCTGCCCCGGCTGCGGGGTCAGCGCTCGTAGCCGGCGGCAGAAACACCTCGGCCGGCCCTAGGAGGTCTACTCCCCAAGGCCGGCCGTGGATCGCTCCGGAGCTTCCGGAGCCGCTGAAGCTGCCGAGACTACTGGCGCTCGTAGACGATTCTCATGGTGCGGTGCATCTCACCGTCGGGACCGGGCTCGAAGAATTCAGCGATCTCTTTGTCGGCACCCTCGTGGTGGCTGACGATTCTCATGGTGCGCATCTCGCCGTCCATGGGGCTGGGCACCTCGCCCTCGAAGACCATCTCTTGCTTCTCCGCGTCCCAGGTGCCGGTCATGGTGACCAGCCCGGTGCTCATATTGTCGGTCCAGGTGCTCCACCAGGTGTCGGTGACGTTGTTGTAGCCGGTGCGGCCCAGGCCCTCCATGGGCATGCCCATCATCGAGGCGCTGACCTTCTCTTCCAGCACTCGGCCGCCGAGGGTCATGGTGCGCTCGGCGGTGCCTTCGTTGATCATGGGCTCGGTTCCGGGAGCCATCCAGAGCTCGAAGGTCAGCTTCCAGGACCCCGCGCTCTCCGCCAGCATCTCATGGGGCTCGCCCGGCGTCATGGCTGCCTGCATGGCCGCCATCATCTCCATCTGCTCCTCGCTCATGCCGGGCATGCCCTGCCCTTCCATGGCGCCTTCCGGGGCTGCGTCCTGAGCCAGGCCGGGTAGCCCCGCGAGCACGATCAAGAAGGTCAGGGTCCACTTCATTACGCTCTTCATAGCGCTTTCTCCTCATCTAGGCTGTTGGTACCGTCTCTGGAGAATTCTACCCCGCGGACGGAGATTCCGCATTCGCCCCCTGCAGCTCCTTCGCCTTGGCCTCCACCTGCTCCCACACCCGTAGCGAGTTGCCGCCGAGGAGCTTGCCCAAATCCTCCTCCGAATAGCCCCGCTCCAACAGCACCCGCACGAGGTTGGGGTATTGGGACACGTCTTTCAGCCCCTCCGGCAGCGTCGGTCCGACGCCGTCATAGTCGGAGCCGATGCCCACGGCGTCGATGCCGGCGATCTCCACCACGTGATCGATGTGATCCGCCACGTCCTCCACCGTCGCCAGCTGTATGGGGTTCTCGCGGCGATAGGTCTCGATGAACTCCTGCACCTCCGGCGCCCCGCGATCGAGACCGTGCTCCTCCATGAAGGCCCCCACCTTCGCCCAGACCTCCTGACTCTGGCGGTTGGTGGTCTCGGAGATGAAGGCCGAGCCGAAGTTGATGTGGATGACCCCGCCCTTTTCCGCCAGCAGCCGGATCATGTCGTCGTCCATGTTGCGCTCGAAGCCGGGGGTGAATTTGCGGCAGGAGGAGTGGGAAGCAATGACCGGCGCCTGGCTGAGCTCCATCACCTGGTAGAAGGTCTCGTCGGAGACGTGGGAGATGTCCACCATGATCCCCAGCCGGTTCATCTCCGCCACCACCTCACGGCCGAAGGGGCTGAGCCCATTCCACTGCCGCTCGGTGCTGTAGGAGGAATCGCAGATCTGGTTGTTCTCCGAGTGGGCGAGGGTGATGTAGCGGACGCCGCGGTCATAGAAATGCTGGAGATTGGCCAGGTCGTCCTCCACCGGCGCGCCGTTCTCGATGCCCAGGGGCAGAGAGATCTTTCCCGCTCGGGAGTTCTCCCGCACCGCTGCCGGCGACGTGGCGAGGGCAAATTTGTCCGGAGCGTCGGTGACGAAGCCCTCCACCATGTCGATGAGCTCGTCCGCCACCTCTTTGGCGCCGCCGGTCTTCTGATAGCTAGCGGGTACGTAGATGGACATGAACGGAGCGTCGAGACCGCCGGCCTTGGCGCGGGGATAGTCGAAGTCACCGCTCTCGGTGGCCCGGGAAATATCCGCCGGCGTTTCGGTCAACCGGTAGGGAACGTCCACGTGAGTGTCCACCAGGATCATCTCTTGGGTCAGACGCCGAGCCTTGGCCTCCAAGTCCTCCGGCACCTCCGCCGTCGGCAGCTCCTCGCTGGACTGGGATGCTTCGGGCCCACAGGCGGAGAGGGAGAGAGCCAAGAGCAGAAAGAGCGAGCAGGGGATACCTGGGAGAGAGCGGAGTCGGCGAGTCATGGGAGTCTCCTTACGGTGGAAGGCCGGCGAGCGCGGCGGGGGTTCGACCGGAGAGGCTACCACGAGCCCGCCCCGGCCGAGCCGGCGCGATGGAGGTCCAGGAAGCGAGGCCGGCCCGCGGACAGGACCGGCTACAGAACCACACCGGAACGCAGTACTATCTTCCTCATCGCGTCCCCGACCCTCAGAACCCAACGATCCGGAGAGATCGCCATGAACCGTGAAGCCAGTGCCCCGTTCCTGACCCAGCCCGCCGCTCCTCTGATCCTCCAGCTGAGGTTCAACGGCTTTGCCCTTGCCGCCAACCTCGAAGGATTGAGCCACCGGGAGGGTCTGGTGCAGCCCGCCGGTGGCGGCAACTGCCTGAACTGGGTCGTGGGCCATCTCTTGGTCTCCCGCAACCGGATGCTGGAGCTAGTGGAACAGCCGGAGATCTGGGACTCCGCCACTCGCCAACCCTATGTTCGCGGCAGCGCGGCGATCACCGACGACGGAGACGGCGTGCTCTCCCTGGAGCAGCTGCTGGCGGATTTCCAAAGCTCCCAGGCCACTCTGCTCGAAGCGCTGGGAGCCCAGACTCGTGACGAGCTCGCCAGCCCCGCTGTCGGTGTCAATGGTCGGGAAACGGACCGGCTTTCGGCCCTCGCCGAGCTCGTCTTCCACGAGGCCTACCACGTGGGGCAGACGGGGCTTCTGCGGCGTATCGCCGGCCATGACGCGGCGCTCTCCTGAGCAGCGTCGAGGGAGAGTCGATTCCGCGACCGGTCGCTCAACGGAGGCTGGATTCAGGGTTGATCCGGAATCGGCAGGGCGTCGTAGGTCGGCACCACGGAGAGAGGTTGGCGGGAGGTGCGCCGGGCCGTGAACGCCGCGGTCAGGACCTTGCCGTCCAGGTCCTTGGCAATGGAATAGCCGAAGGCGTAGAGCAGCGTCGGCACCACATCCACCAGCTGCGCGTCGGCGAGGCGGGCGCCGGGACGGATGTCGTCCCCGTAGAGCAGCAGCACTCCGTCATTGTCACCGGCCAACGAGCCGTGCACCGTCGAGCCCTGGGTCAGGCCTTGCCACCAGCGGGGCACGAGCCCCAGAGCGTCCGCGCCGTAGGGCGACACCACCGCCAGCAGCCGCGGCTCCGGCAACCGCTGCCAGAGGGCGTCCAAGAAGGTATCCAGTTGCCCGTAATAGGCCGCCAGCTGCTCGTGGGCTCGCCGGGCCTCCTCGTCCCCGCCGCCCTCGAATTGGACTTCGGCATAGCCGCTGAAGGTCTGGCGGGAGACCTCTCCGAGGCCCGGCAGCGCGATGAACAAGCCGCTGACCTCCGGCGATTGGTCCACCAGGAAAAGGCTCAAGCCCTGGCGCCAAACGTCGCCCTCCAGCGCCTGCAGCAGGGGCGGCGGCAGCGGCCCGCCGAAGCGCTTTACCAGCTCGGGCTCGAGCTCCGCCGGTTCCGGACGAAACAGCCGCGCCCGCTCGGTGACGTCCGGCGGCTGAGCGCTACGCAGAGTCGGTGCGGGGGTGAAGAAACTCTCCGCCAGGGAGAATCGCAGCTCCGGCGCCGGTGGCGTAGTGAGCGGCCAGCCCACCGTCGCCGCCGGCGCCCCCAGGCGGGCGAGGATCTGAGCCAAAGACAGGGGGCGCAGTGCCGCCCGGGTCACCGGCCGGCGGTCCATTCCCCACAAGCCCCAGTGCTCAAAGCCCACCCCCGCCGGCAGCAGTCGTAGCCGGGCGTCTTCCCCCAACATCGGCGCGGACCAGGTGGCGTCGCCGAGAATCTCGTGGCGGTAGGGGTTCTTGCCGGTGAACAACGACGTCCACACCGCCGGCCGGCGATTGGGCGACAGGGTCTCCAGCCGGCCGCCGGCTCCCTCCCGCAGCATGGTGGCCAGGAACGGCACCCGCCCTTGCTCCGCCAGGGGCAGGATGGCGTCCAGGGTCGCGCCCTCCAGGGCCACCGTCACCATCCGCAGCCGGGGTCGCTCTCCCGCCGCCGCAGCGGTGCGGGACGCTTCCGGGCGCAGCTCATAGGATTGCAGCCGCTCCACCATGACGAAGAACGAGGCGAAGACCAAGAGCATGAAGCCGATGCGGCTGCGCCGGCCGTAGCGCCGGCGGTGCAGGCTGTGGAGCAGGGCGGTGTAGAAGGCGACCAGGGCGGTGACGGCGAGCACCAACCCGGCTTTGATCAGCCGCGAGTTGATCCCCGGCGCCAGGTAGAACGCATAGTAAGAAGCCTGAACCGTATTGAGCACCGCCGCCGCCAGCAATGCCAAGGTCAAACCCCAGGGCAACAGCCGGCGGGCCCGGTAGGGGTGCCCGAAGGTGGCCGGCAGCTGTACCAGCAGGCCGGCCAGACCGAGGGCACCACCGTAGACCAAGGCCAGCGGCACCAAGGTCCCCGGAGAACGGCCGAGGTGAGGATTGAGGAAGAGCAGCAGACCCGCGAGCTGGATCCCCGCCAGCATCCCCGGCAAGAGCCCGCAGAGCAACACATCCACCCAGCCGGGGCGCTGGTGATAGAGCAGCCCCAGCCGGCGGCGAAGTGAGGACAAACGGCTCACAGAATCCTGGCGTTCGGAGCTCGGCCTGCGGTGGCACAGCCGAGCGGTTCCTGCGGTTCGAGGCCTCCGATCAGAAGATGAAGATCGGTCGGTCGATGGACTGATCGAAGTCCCAATAGTAGGTGTATCCCGGGAACTCCAGCGGCACCGTGTAGGTCACCTTCATCTTGATCCGGTCGCGGGTCTTCTGGACCTCGACGTTCTTGGGCTCCAGCTCGATATTGAGATCCGCAGCCTTCTTGATGAGGTCCTTCTTGATCCGCGCTTCGCTCTTCCTGCCAGGGAAACGGGCGACCTCTTCCATATAGTCGTAGAGGCTCGCGCTGGCCACTTTCACCGGCACCGCTTCCCAGGCGATGACGACGGCAACGATGAGGACGGCGGCCCATAGCAGGCAGCCAATCATGCCCTCGCCGCGCTGTCCCCTCGAACGGTTTCTTCTCTGCACACGCACCATTGATGCCTCCTACCCATCTAGATCCAGGGAGCCCGGGTAGCTTATCGCACCGGCCGCAAGATCCGCAGCCATCGGATCCGCTGGCGAAGATCTTGAACCAGCGTCGGCGGAGGGTCGGGGGGCGGTGAATCCAGCGCTGCCGGCGGCGGCGGCACTGGCGGCGGCCCCACTGGCGGCGGCCCCTCTCGCGGCGGCAGGCCTCCATCCGGCGCTACCCCCTGGGGCAGCGGCGGCGCTGGCGAGCGCGGCTCCAACGACCACAGCACCAAGAGCACTCGCCCCTTGAGCAGACGCCGCGAGACCTGCCCCCAGAAACGCGAATCATAGGAGTCGTCCCGGTTGTCACCGAGGACGAAATAATGCCGCGGCGGAACCACTACCGGACCAAAGTTGTCGCGTTTGCGGTATCCGTCGTGGAGGAAGAGGGAGCGCTTGTAGACTCGAGGATCGATATGGGTCGCATAGGCCGCCTCGTCCAAGGGCTCGCCTTCCAGCCGCAATTCCTTGTCGACGATCTCCACCACGTCCCCGGGGAGCCCCAGGGCGCGCTTGACATAGTTGCGGGACGGGTCCGGCGGGAAGCGAAAGACCACCACGTCCCCCCGCTCCGGTGGGCGCATGGGCAACCAGTCGGGAGCATCGGAAGCGCCCAGGCCGAAAATGAAGCGGTTGACCAGCACGTGATCCCCGCGCAGCAGAGCCGGCTCCATGGAGGCGGTAGGGATCTCGAAGACCTGCAGCACCCAGACGCGCACAAAAAGCGCCAGCAGCACCGCCACCAGCAGCGCCCGCAACAGGTCCCGCAGCCATAGCCCGGTGCCCCCCACAGCTCGGCGGAACCACCCCTCGGCCATCAGCGGATCACCTGGAAGCTTCGGCCCCATCGGGTCTTGGTGGGCAGCCCCACCAGGGTGCGCAGCAGCCGGCGGATGCGGGGCAACAGGCCCTGCTGCTCGCTTTCATAACCCTCGCCCCCATAAGACCAGTAGATCAGCCAGGCTCGGCCTTCGACATGGTTTAGAGGCAAGGGTCCCCAGAAGCGCGAGTCGTTGGAGTGGTTGCGGTTGTCCCCCAGGCAGAACACGTGCCCTGGCGGCACCAGCGTGTTGGGAAAGCTCTGCTTGCGCTGGAGGAAGGAGCGCAGCCGTGAATCCATCTCCGCATCCCCCGGCTCTTCGCGATAGATGGCGTAGGCGCTCTCGTCGATGGCCTCGCCATTGATGCGCAGGGTCTGCCCACGCAGCTCCACCGTGTCCCCGGCCACCGCTACGCAACGCTTGATCACGTCCACCCCCGGCTCCTCCACCGACTCGAAGACCACGATATCCCCCCGCTGCACCGGCCGATGGGGCAACCATTTCCCGAGCCCTGCCGGCTCCGGCGGCCCATAGATGAACCGGTTGACGAAGAGATGATCCCCCACCAAGAGAGTGTCCTCCATGGAGCCGCTGGGGATGAAGAAGGTTTGCAGCACGAAGGCGTTGACGAACTGCAACAGGATCACCGCCACCAGGATGGACTCCGTCCACACCCGCAACGCCCCCTCCTGCCGCTCCGGACCCCGTGGCCCCTCTGGTCTCTCTTCGGTCATGGCCTCCCAATCTATCCCAGCGGCGTTCCCTGCAGCCAGCGGTGGATCCCCGTCGACCCGCCCACGGCCCCTCTCGATGGCCAAGGCTCACAGCTCTTGACCTCCAGGGAGCGGCGCTATCGCTCTCTTAAGAAACAAACGTTGGGCCCAAGGGTCTTTTCAAGAGCTCTCTTCCCATCGTGGCGAGGAGAGTCTCCCGCCTCGACGAAGAGGTCCTCCTATGCCCGGGAGCGTACTGCCCGTGACCGCCAGAACCTGGATCTACCGCCAAGACGACGTCAACTCGCCCCCCGCTCCCAGCGGCCACCTGCTGGCGCTCTTGGACTCTAAGCAGCTACGCGAAAGCAGCTGGGTGTGGACCGCCGGACTGAGCGATTGGGCACCGGCGAGCAACCTTTATCAGCTAGTGCACGTCTTCGAGCGCGAAGAGCCGCCCCCGCTGCCCCCGACGCCGAGCCGAGTTGACCCTCTGAAAGAGCTTTGGCGAGTGATCCGGGCTCCGTTTCGCTCTACCGTCGCCCAGAAGGTCTGGTGGTTCTCCCTGCTCCAATTCATTCCCCTCGTGGGAAGTGTGTTCAACCGCGGTTGGCGGCTGGAGATGATGGCACGGCCGAAGGACAACCCATTCCCTCCCAAGGAGGACATCGGCCGGCTCCTCGTCCTCGGCATCCTCCTATGGATGATGTACGGGCTCTACCTGTTGCCGGAGCTGATCTTCCTCGTGGTCTTCGACCGCTTCTCCGCCTTCCTAGACATGATCGAGCTGCTGGGCTACATCGGCGCGGTGGTGAAGAGCGGGGTTCCGGGCCAAGGCCTGGGCGACATCGTCTCCGGCACGCTCTTGGGTTTCCTGGCCCGTTCCGGGTTCCTGATCTTCTATCCCATCGTCACCTGGCCCTTCTTCCGGGTCGCCATGATGCGCTACGCCCGCGACCAGCAGAACGTCTCGGTCTTCTTCGACTTTGTCGGGAACTTCCGGATCATCCGGCGCCACTACCCCGTGATCATGCGGGTGTACGTCGAAGCCAAGCTCCTGATCGTCGCGGCGTTCTTGGCAGGCAGCGCGGTCACGGGCACCGGCGTGGGCTTCTTGCTGGTTCCCGCGGTGATCGCACCGGCGCGGGTGATCGCCAGCGGATTGCTCTACCGCGACAGCCTGGGACCGTTGGTTTGGGCGACGGAGCCCCGAGAGCCATCCCCTGAATCCCATCGTGGCCAGAACGCAGGAGTAACCCCATGAGCAACGGCGACCCCAAGCCCATGATGGAGAGCGATCCCCTGTCCGTGCCGGAACAGCCCCCAGCCTCGGACGTCCCAAGCGCCGATGACAGCTCGATTCCTCAGACCTGGCACCTGACCGGCACCGGCATGGAGACTCGCGAAGCATCCCTCGACGAGTTGCGGACCCTCCTCGCCGACACCGAGACCGCCACCGGCGACCAAGAGGGCAAGAACTATTTAATCTGGGCCCCGGGGCTCTGGAGCTGGGAACCTCTGGATCAGCTGCCCCGGCTGCTCGCGGGACTCACCGGCACCGAGCCCCCGGCACCGCCGCAAAGCCCTCAGGGCAAGCTCTACGAGCGCGTGGTGGCGGCCATGAAGAGGGTCATCGAAGAAAGCTGGGGAGACTTCCGACAGCGCATCACGGGGAAGAACTTCTTTGGCCAGATCTGGTGGTTGCTGGTCCTCCAGCTGATCCCCGTCGTGGGCTCGGTGATCAACAAGGGGTGGCGGCTGGAGCTGATCCGCACCGGTCAAAGCGAGCGCTGGCCCGACCGCATGCACATCGGGCGGCACTTCACCGAGGGCATGTTCCTGTGGGCCATGTATCTCCTCTACCTTGTACCTCAGTTTTTTCTTCTCACTCTCATCGGCTTCGATTGGGTCGAGGACCTGGTGAACCTAGCCTGGTGGGCAGCACAGAATCTCACCACCGGTAGCAGCACCCAGACTTTCCAGGAGATCCTCGGTGGAGGAGTCGTCACCTTCCTCCTCGACAGCCTGGTCCTCGCGGTCTACCCCGTCGTCGCCTGGCCCTTCTACCGTGCCGCCATGATCCGCTACGCCCTCAGCGGTCAAGCCAAGGTCTTCTGGCAGCTGGTGGAAAATCGACGATTCGTCAAGGCCAACACGGATGTGCTGCTCGGGCTCTACGTGCCCCAAAAAGCTCTCTGGCTCCTCTGCCTCTTCCTCGGCGCCGTCCTACTAAGCACCGGCATCCTGGCGCCCCTCATCCCCTTGGCCCTGGCCCCGGCGCGCCTAGCGCTCAGCGGCTTGCTCTATCAAAAGGCGACGCGGCAACGTTACCCGCTAGCCCAGTTCTTTCCCCGCGAGACTCCGGCCCCGGCGGCGGCCTGAGGCCTAGTGCTCTTTGGAATGAAGAAGAAGCTGTATGGCGCGGTGGTTGTGGGAGGAATTAGAGGCGAGGATGAAGCTGCGGGACTTGCCGTGGAGGATTAATGGACCGGATCGTCGTCCGGTTCAAGGCCAAACAGGTCTGCCGGAATCCCGAGCTGATCACAGAGGCTGCGAAGACCTGACTCGGTGAGGAGGTCGTGGTCTTCGACCCCCCATAGAGCGGCGAAGGCGCCGGTCTCTTTGATGACCAGCGCCGGGAGCACCTCTGGCCCGCGCGGACCAACGACCTCGTATGTTTCGAGAGTCGCGCCGAATTCCGATTGAACCCGGCTCACGAACTGGCCGAAGGTGATCTCCCAGGGATGGCCCAACTTTCCCGCCTAGATCGCCTAGGCGGCCGTACGAAGTTGGAGCTTCGGGCGATTCTCGGCGACGTCGAACTCCACCGGGCTTCTCGGAGAAGCATCCAAGGCAGCCGACTCGTAGAGATCCCAGTACTTCTTGGGCGCTGCCTTGATGCCGGCGAACGGAGCGACTCCCAATTGGCGAGCCTGGAACATTCGCCCCGCGATGACCCGCTCCAGCTCATAGAGGACGTCTCGGAATTCCTTGGCTTGGGCGACCAGGTTCACCTCAAGAGCCTGAGCCACCCAGATTCCATCCTGTTGAAAGAGCAGCACTCTGAGCTCGGACAAAGTCCCCAAATCCGCCTCGTTCGTCATCGTCATCTCCTCGCGTTGCCCCTCCGTCTTCCTTGGTGGCTATTGGCTTTACACAAAGCACCTTTTCAAGTGTGTTCCCCTGGTGGGAGCGTTGTCAACTGCTACTCCTACAGGCTTTCTGTCAATCCGAAGGGGCCTTCCTGCCTTTGACGCCGCTTATCCCTCACCCTCCTCTGGTCTGTTTCCCACGATTTCTCCCGCTCCTCCCCACCCCGTCAAAAAATTCAGCGCCCGTCCTAATCCTTTGACAACCCCCTGAGCCCCACGGGCCGGGGGATCGGGGGATTGGTGTGCCTTGGAGCGCTGAATCGTTTGACGGGGTGGGTGCTGGGGCGCAGCAGGAGATTTCGCATAAGTGGCTTATATAGAGCAACTTACGCCCTCTTGGCATGGATGGCAGGGAGTTTGATCTATCTCGGGGCATCTACCAACGGGAGAAAGGAGGTGCGGATCAGCCCGAAGGAAGGTGTCCGAGAACAGACGGTAAGCAGCGGGGCGCGCCAAGGCGCGCGCTTCGTGTCGGACCTCGGACCGCATTGATGAACCCATTTCAACCCAAACCCATAACCAACGAACCAACCAGACCAACAAGGAGAGCCATCATGCTCAAGCTTCGTAACGTCACCGCTACCGTCCTCGCCCTCTGCCTCTTCGCCGGCGCCCTCGCCGGCTTCGCCGCCGAGGCGCCCCATGCCGGCACCGTCAACCTCAACGAGGCCTCGCTGGAACAGCTGGCTTATCTGCCGCGGGTGGGGCCGGCGCTATCCCTGCGGATCATCGAGTTCCGCAAGGAGAACGGCCCCTTCAAGGCAGTGGAGGACCTGATGTTGGTGCGCGGCATCGGGGAGAAGACCTTCGCCCTGATGAAGCCCTATCTGCGCATCGAGGGCAAGACCACCCTGGCGGAGAAGATCCGCGGCGTGCGTCCTGTGACGAGCCCCGCTGACGAAGAGCAGCGGTAACCGCGACGGAGGCCGCGTCCTTCGGGACATTCTCCTTTTGCGGCCTCTGTCACACCGGTTCGGGGGCGCGGCGAGACTGGTTATCTCCGCCGCGCTCCCGGACCGATTTCTTCGCCTCGCCAAGTCTCCCGATTTCCCTGGCTCCTCATTCCCTCTCAACTCGTCGATTGGTGTCGGCACCGGCTGCTGGTGCCCGTGCGCGGAGGTTTCCCATGACCCGTTCTGTATCTCGTGGTTTCACCCTCATCGAGGCTCTTTTGGTGGTCGGCATCGTTGGAATCCTGGTGGTCCTTGCCGTTCCCGACTTAGGGCGCAGCACCTCCCTATTGCGGGCTCAGCTGGCGGCTCAGGAGGTCGCCCGCGCCCTTCACGGTGCGCGCATGACCGCGGTGCGCCAACGCATGCGAGTGGCGGTGCGCTTCAACACCGAGAACCCAAAGCACGTGACCTACACGGTGTTCCAGGATGGCAACGGCAACGGCGTGCGCAACCGCGACATCGGCCGAGGCGTCGATCCTCCCTTGGGTCCTCCCCAGCAGCTGCAGCGACTGGGCAAGACCGTACGCTTCGGCTTCCCACCGGGCATCCGGCCGCGGCAGATCGGCCACCCGCGGCGCTACTTGAACCGCCTGGACGACCCCATCCGCTTCAACCGCTCCGACCTGGCCTCCTTCGACCCCTTGGGCACGTCGACCCCGGGCACCGTCTATCTGACCGCCGGGCGGGACACCTTGGTGGCGGTGCGGGTGTTCAACCGCACCGGCAAGATCGTGGTCATGACCTACGATCCGGACTCCGGGCTGTGGCGGCGGTGAGGCTTTGCGACAAAAACCGAGCAGGATTGACGGACTCGAAAGCGGTGCAGTATCTTCGTTCCCTGATGAGTGCCATTGTTGTCGTCACCACCGTCGGAACTGAAGAACAGGCCAATACGCTCTCCCGGGAGCTCGTCGCGCGCCGGCAGGCAGCCTGCGTCAACATCGTCCCAGGCGCCCGCTCCGTCTACCGCTGGAAGGGCACGATCTGCGTCGATGGCGAGTTCATGCTGATCATCAAAACGCTGGACAGCGAATTCGAGGCCGTCTCCAAGACCATCCAGGAAATCCACGACTACGAGGTGCCGGAAATTCTGGCGTTCAACGTCAAGTTCGGCGATCCGGACTTCCTCGAGTGGATCGAGCAGAGCACCGACAAGGACGCTCCCTTCGAAGACGATGACGACGAAGAGGATGCCGAAGAAGCGAGCTTCTCCTAGCTCCAGAATCGTCCGCCGGCGGCGCGCGGGAGACGAGCTCGCAGCGTCTCTGGCCTAGGCTCCTCGCGCCGACAACACAACCGGCCCGAGCCCGACCTTGCCAGGGGAGCTCGAGCCCGCCACGGGAGCCCTACCCATGACCGCCTCTCCCGACTCCACCCCTTTCTCGCCCATCCGTTGGCAGGACGACCACCTCTTTCTCCTCGACCAGACGTTGCTCCCGGACCGCGAAGAGTGGCTCCGCTGTGACGACACCGAGACCGTCGCCGACGCCATCCGCCGGCTGGCGGTGCGGGGGGCTCCGGCCATTGGCGTCGCCGCTGCCTATGGCCTGGTGGTCGGCCTGAGGGAGGGAACGTCCGACGAGCAAGGGGAGGCGCTTCGACGGCGCTTCGATGAGGTTGCCGAGACCCTCGGTGGGACGCGGCCTACGGCGGTGAATCTCTCCTGGGCGCTCAAGCGCGGCCGCAAGGTCTTCGATGCAGTCCAGGAAAAAGGCCGGGAGGCGATGCTGGAGGAGCTCCTCGCCTGGGCCCAAGAAGTGCATGCCCAGGATGTGGAAACCAATCGCCGCATCGGCGAGCACGGGGCGGCCCTCTTTGCCGAAGGGGATCGCGTGCTCACCCACTGCAACGCCGGTGCCCTGGCCACCGCCGGCTACGGCACCGCCATCGGCGTGATCAACGCCTCCTGGGATGCCGGACGGCTGGGCCAGGTGTGGGTAGACGAGACCCGCCCGCTGCTCCAGGGAGCGCGGCTCACCGCTTGGGAGCTCAAGCGGCTGGGCATCCCCTTCCGCCTGGTGACCGACTCCAGCGCCGGAGCACTGATGTCCCGGGGGTTGGTGGATCGAATCGTGGTGGGAGCGGACCGTATCGCCGCCAACGGCGACGTGGCCAACAAGATCGGCACCTACACGGTGGCCGTGCTGGCCCACCGTCACGGAGTGCCCTTCTACGTCGCCGCGCCCCTATCGACCATCGACCGAGACACCGCCAGCGGAGCCGATATCCCCATCGAGGAACGGCAGGAGGGAGAGATCACCGATGTCTTCGGTAGACGCATTGCTCCTCAGGAGACGCCGGCGATGAATTTCGCCTTCGACGTCACCCCAGCCGAGCTGGTATCCGCCATCATCACGGAGCAGGGCGTGCTGCGCGCACCCTACGAAGCCAGTATTGCCGCTGCCTTCCGACACGCGGAAGGTTAGAGCTACGGGCCGTCAGGGTCGTCGAGCGAGCTCGACCAGCCGACACACAGCCTCGAGCACCTGCATGTAGTGCTCTTCTTCGTTGACGGTGGCGGAACGAACCCCCAGCACTTCGAGAATCTTGGTCTCGTTGGTGCGATCCCCAACTTCGGACAGATCCCGCAACGGCCTCTCATTGACCTCTTCGAGGGCGTTGAGCAGGTCGAAACGGTTGTTGCCCAAAGCCTCCAGGAGGCTTTCAACGGTGGGGATCTGGGGCATGGCCTTTTCGGTTTCGTAGTTGCTGATCATGGCCGGGGTGATCCCGGCGCGCTCAGCGAGCTCTTTTTGCTTCAATCCCCCACGGGAGCGAAGCAGCTTCAAGGCCTTGCCGATCCCTTTGAATTCAGACATGGAGCGACTCTAGAGAAAAACCCGGGTGGCTCAACACCACCAGGGGAAGCCGTATAGCAGATTCTGGACGCTCCGATGCGGCCGGATCACGGACACAGCAAGTGGGAAGACCAGCCTAGGCCATTGCCTGACGCTGATGGTGTCGTCCCATCCAGGGCTACACTGCTTCGAAAATAGAAGAAAGAGGAGGGTGTAAATGGTGGAGGCGGTGGGAATCGAACCCACGTCCGAGAAACCCGTCCCTCGGGCGCTACGTGCGTAGCCTTGCTTGAAAATCTCGTCGCTGCGCCATAGGAGAAGGCATCCTGACGCGACGACCAGCCTCACGAAATAGATGTGGCAGCCGCGAGGCCACCTCTGCCACATCGATCTACTTTATCGGCGTCCCGATGAGCGCCGTAAATCAGGGCTCATCATCGGCACGTGCGGACTTTAATTAAGCCGCAAGAGCGTAGTTGTCGTTGGCAACTATCATGGTTTCCATTTGTCGAGTGGAGACTCGGCACGCTCCCGACGGGACCGCAATGTTCCCCGTCGAATCCAAGGCGCCCCCTCAGTTGTGAAAGAACCCTCCGCACACGCTACAACAAGATCCAGCCGCGAGGCATTCCTGCCTCCCGAATGATAATTGTACGTCAATTTGACGTTGTAGTCACCCGGGCGCTACCGGTGGCACCCTCGACCACCCGCAGCCCGATGTACGCAGGATCTTCGGTAGCCCCCTGACGCAGAGCGTCGGTGGAGCGATCAGCGCTGGGCCCAACGGCCAGGCCGGTGCCGTCGGGAGCGACGGCCCATTCGGCAGCGTTGCCGTCGAGGTCGAAGACCGGCGGCTCACCGGCGCCGCCCCGGTGCCCTACCGGCAGCAGGAGCGGAGCCTCGCCGGGCAGCCGGGCCAGGTACGGATCGAGGGTCGCCCGGTCGTCGGGGTTGGGTGCGTAGCCGAGCCATCGATCGAGGGTATTGCCAGTGGTGTCGCCGCCCTCGGCGAATTCCACCAGGGCCTCCGCTTCGGCTTTCGTGGGCAACCGGAAGGGACGCCCGGTGAGCTCCGCCAGCCAGCGTACGTAGGCCTGAGCCTGCTCGAAGGAGACTCCCGTGCGGGGCAGGTCCTCCTGCCCGGCGGCCCCTCCTTCATGGGAAGCCTCTCCTTCATAGGAAGCCCACTGCGCACGAGTGACCTCGAACCGTCCCACCGCCCGAAGATCGGGCGCCTCGAAGGCGACGGAGCCGAGACCGGCCACCGGCACCGTTTCCGGAATCAGCTGGCCCTCCGCAAGCTGACCGAGGGCTCCCCCCGGGCCGGTGGCCGCCCCCTGGCGCGCCAGCAAGCCGGCCAGCAGCGACCCCTTCGGCAAAGCCTCCGGCCGCGGCTCCTCGGCGGCGAAGAGGTGGCGGTCGAACCAGGCCACCTCCTCTTGCACCTTGCGGCGCTGGTGGGCGATGGCCTGCAAGCCGTGGGGCTCGCCGGGAAAGAGCACCAGCCGCACCGGCGCCCGATCCAGGGATTGCAGCGCCCGGAACAGAGACCAGCTCTGATGCGGCGGCACATTGCGATCCTCGGTGCCGGTGAAGACGATGGTGGGGGTGGTCACCTCGGTCAAGCGGAAGAAGGGAGATTTCTCGACGTAGTGCTCGAGGCGCTCCCACGGCGGCCCGCCGAAGTAGTACTCGTCGAAGGCGGCACCAAAGTCCACATTGGCCCAATCGCTGATCCACTCGACATCCGCCGCGCCCACGGAGGCGGCACGGAAGCGGTCGGTGACGGTGATCAGGTCGGCGGTGAGAATGCCGCCGTTGCTCCACCCGGAAAGCCCCAGACGCCCCTCGTCCACTAACCCGCGACGGACCAGCTCGTCGATGCCGGTGAGGATGTCCTGACGTTCCTGCTCGTAATAGCGCTCGCGGATGCTCTCCACCCACTCCAAGCCGTAGAAGGCGCTGCCGTGGTAGTTGACCTGGAGCACGAAGGCCCCCCGCTGGCGCCACAGCAGCAGCGGTCCGGACCACCGCTGATCCCAACTGTCGCGATCCGCCCAGGCGGGGCCGCCATGGATATCCACCACCAGCGGGGCTGGCGCAGCGATCTCGCCGTTCTCTCCCTCCGCCGTCAGCGGCCAATGGAGAAGGCCCTCCACCATGTCGCCGTTGGCCCCCGGCCACCGAAGGACCTCGACCCGGCCCGTGGGTTTGCCCTTGAAGTCCGAGTTGAGCTCGGTCAACTGCTTCGGGCTGGTCAACGCCGAGCCGGCGAGGCCGGCACCATAGCCCTGCGGAGGAGTGTTGGCGGTGGAGTGGGCATAGACCACCCGAGAACCGTCCACCGCCGCCGCCCACGCATCGACATGGGGTACGTGGTCGCCGGTGAGGACCTGCCGCTGGAAGCCTTTGCCACTCTTGCGGTAGAGCGCCGGGCGCGTCACCACCCCATCCGCCAGCAGCGCCAGGAAGCCGTCCGTCACCGGCAGGAAATCACCGCCCAGGCCCCGCTCCCAGTCCAGGTCTACCCGCCGCGCCTCACCGGCGGCGAGATCGTAGCGATAGAGATCGGTGACCGTGGCGGTGCGCAGGGTGGGGTGGGTGGTGCGCTCCTCGGCGAAATAGAAGCCTTCGCCGTCGGGGTCCCAGGCCAAATCTCCAGGGCGTAGCGAGGAGCCTTCCAAGATTTCATCGAAGGTTCCGGTAGCCAGATCCACCAGGTAAAGATGCGGCGCCCGCCGCTGGTAGAACGCGTAGCTCAGGCCTTGTTGGGCTCGCACCACGGCGCGGGAGCCGTCCGGCGTCACCGCCAGCTCGTCAATCCAGTCGCCGTTGGTGCTCAGACGCTCGGGCTCTCCCTCCAACTCGACCTTGAACAGACGCACCGGCGGCTCACGGTCGTAATCGTCCACCACCACCGCCTGGTCTTTCTTCTCTTTGCGCTCCTTTTCCCAAGCACTGGGGGATTCCTGGGCGGCGAAGACCAGCTCCTCGGCAGTGCGCCAGGCAAAGAGGCGCACCGAGCGCTCCAGGCGGGTCACCGGGTAGGCCTCGCCACCGCTCACCGGGATGACCCACAGCTGCTTCTTGCCGGCCTTGCTCTTGTCCCCCCCGCCGGCGGGCAGCTCGCGGTCGGAGGCGAAAGCGATATGCCGCCCGTCGGGGGAGAAGGCCGGAGCCGAAACAGTGGCGTCCCCGCGGGTCAACTGGACGGTGGTCCCCGTCTCCAGATTCGCCAGGTAGAGATTGGAGACCCGCTTCTCCTCCTCCTCGACTTTGCGCACTTCCGACTGCACCCAGACGGCCCGGCTGCCGTCCCGGGAAACGGCCCAATCGCTGGCGGTCTCCGCCTGGATCAAGTCTTCGATGGTCCAAGGGTGAGCTGCGGCAGAAGGCTGGGCGAATAGGCTCATGGTGATCATCCAAAGAGAGCAGGAGAGCAGGGAGAGCAACAACCTCGGTTGGGAGCGCATGGTTTCCTCCGGGTGGGTGACGCCGGCATCGACGCTGGCCTCGGCCGGGGCGGAGGGGGGCCAGGGCGACGGGGTCAGCCTGTGAGATAGGCCCAACGATACCCGAAGTCGGTGCCGGAGTTCGCTCGCGCAATGGTATTCTCCGCCGGTGCGCAGTTTGCTCGTCTTTCTCTGCCTGATTCCCCTCCTGTGGGCGACGCCAAAGCTGGTGGCTGCACCGCAGCAAACCACCGAGCCGCCGGCTCCCCGGATCCCAACCTCCGAAGCGACGGCTTCCGAGGGATCGTCCGCTTCTGACCAAGAGGGGAGCCTCGGCGCCGTCAGCCGCATCCTTCTCGGCGGCCAGAGCATCCCGCTCTCCACCCGCGCCGGCGAAGGGGGCCCCCTCTTCGCCCTTCGACCCTTTGCCGGACGCCTCGGGGCGCGCCTCGAACAAGGGCCCTACGGCGAGAGCTGGGAGCTGGAGCTGGGGGAGACTCTCTACGTCTTCGGCGGCGAGAGCCCCGCGGTAGTGCGCGGCGAGGACATCCTGGAGCTCTCCCAACCACCGCAGATCGGCCTCACCGGCCCCATGGTGCCGCTGGACTTTCTGCAGCTGACCTTCGGCGATCAGCTGGGACTGAGTTTCGACTGGCGCCCCGCCGTCGGCATGGTGGTGCAGCGACCGGTGGCCCGGGAGCTCATCGTGCTGCCGGAGCTAGTGCATCTCCAGGGCACCACGACCCTGGCCATTGAGTTCTCCGATACCCCGCGCTACCGCATTGACGAGCGGCCGGGCCGGATCGACATCGAAATCCTCGGCGACCGGCTGGTCAACGAGTGGGGCACTCCCCGGGGCGACGCCCTGGTGCGCAATGTGCGCATCGAGCCCCAATCCATCCGCATCCGCCTGGCCCAGAATACGGCCACCCGCCACTACGTTCTGCAGCGGCCGTTCCGGCTGGTCTTCGACGTCTATCCGCAGCAGCAGGCGCGGGCAGAGGGCAACGCCGACCGCCCCCCCATCCGGCCCCGGCACCGGGAGGGGATCCGCACCATCGTCCTCGATCCCGGTCACGGTGGCGGCGAAAGCGGCGCCGTCGGTGCCAGCGGCACGATGGAGAAGGATCTGACCCTTTCCATCGCCCGTTCCCTGGCCCGGCGGCTGGAGCAACGGCTGCCGGTGCGGGTGGTGCTGACCCGCAACGACGACACCTTCTTGTCGCTGGAGAGCCGCACCGCCGTCGCCAATCAGAACAAGGCGGATCTCTTCGTCTCGCTGCACGTCAACTCCTCCTACGGGGCCTCCGCCCACGGCGCCGAGACCTATATTCTGAGCGACGAGGCCTCCGACGCCCTGGCCGCCGATGCGGCGGCGGCGGAGAACCGCAGCGGCGGCGATGGCGGCGACCCGCTCTACGACCTCCAGCTGATCCTCTGGGACCTGAGCCAGAGCCACTACCTTTCGGAGAGCCTGCGCTTCGCCACCCTGGTCCAAGAAGAGCTCAACTCCGCCCTGGAGCTGCGAGACCGCGGGGTCAAGCAGGCGCCCTTCCGCGTCTTGATGGGGGCCTCCATGCCCGCCGCGCTGGTGGAGCTGGGCTTCCTCAGCAATCCGGAGGAGGAGAAGCGGCTGCAGGAGCCCGGGTACCAGAGCCAGCTGGTCGAAGCGTTGGTACGGGCCTTCACGCGCTACAAAGCGCTGGTGGAACAGAGCGGTCAGGCCGACGATGACGAGGAGTTCCCGTGAGCCAGCGCCAAGTGCTCTGGGCTGCCGGCATCGCCTTCCTCGCCCTTGCCGCCGCGCTGCTGGTGTGGAGCACCCGCCCAGGACGCTCCAGTGACGGGGCTCCCGAGACCGCCGCCGACACCCCCGCCGGAGCCACTACCACGGTTACCCTCTACTTCCCCAACGGCAACGGCCGCCTGGGCAGGGAGCAGCGCGAGCTCCCCCAGCGCACGGTGGCGGAGCAATGCCGGGACATCGTCCTGGCGGTGCTCGGGGGCCCCGAGGACCCGGATCTGATCGCCCCGCTCCCGCCGGAAATCGAGCTCGGCGGCGTGCTCTTGGGGACCGGCGGCGTCGCCTACGTAGAGCTCCGCCAGCCCGGCGCCGAGAGGCCGTTCTCCTACGGCTCGCAGCAGGAGCGACTGGCGATCTACAGCCTGGTCAACAGCGTCGCCCTCAACCACTCGTTGGTCTCGTCGGTGGTGTTGCTGTGGAACGGCACTCAGCTGGAGAGCTTCGGCGGTCACCTCAACACCACCTCTCCGCTGCGCCCCGACCCCACCCTGGTGGCCATCGATCCGTGAGCGTCCGTCAGCCTGAGACGAGCCGATCCGAAAGGCCCGCTTGCGAAAGGCCCATCGGCGTCTTCGACTCCGGGGTCGGAGGCCTCACCGTAGTAGCGGCCCTCGAGCGGCGGTTACCCGGGGAGGCGATTCTCTACCTCGGTGACACCGCCCGGCTGCCCTACGGCACCAAATCCGAGGAAACCGTCACCCGCTACACCCAGCGCAACCTCGACTTCCTCGCCCACCGCGGAGTCAAGGCGATGGTGGTGGCATGCAATACCGCTTCCGCGCTGGCGCTGCCACGGCTCAGTCCCCAGCTACCGACCTGGGGTGTTGTGGAGCCCGGCGCCCGAGCCGCCGTGGAGCACAGCACCAGCGGCCGCATCGGGGTCATCGGCACCGAGTCCACCATCCGCTCCGACGCCTACGGCCAGGCGATCCGTCGGCACCGGCCGGAGGCGCAGGTGAGCAGCAGTTCCTGCCCCCTCTTCGTGCCGCTGGTAGAAGAAGGTTGGCTCGACGACTCCGTGGTGGAAGAGGTCGCCCGGCGCTACACCGGGTCGTTGCGGGAGGCGGGGATCGACACCCTGGTGCTCGGCTGCACCCACTACCCCATGCTGCGGCCGGTGCTGCAGCGGGTGATGGGTCCGGATGTGGGTTTGGTGGACTCGGCGGAGACCACCGCAGAGGCGGTGGCCGTCGGTCTGGCGGAGCGGGGCTTGCTCGCTGGGGATAGCGCCGGGAGCCGAGACCATGGCGATCCGGAGCGCCATCTCTGCGTCACCGACGCCAGCCAACCCTTTGCCCGGGTGGCGGATCTGATCCTCGGCGCCCATCACCGGCCCCTGGAGTTAGTGGAAGTCTGAAGCGCTGGCGCGGAGGAGCCTCCGGCTCGGCGACACACCCTCAACATGCTGCAGTGCCCCCAAAGGGGCGCGATAAGATATTCAATATGAGTTCTGAAAAGTCCTTTCGCCGTATCCACGACCGTGCCCACGACGCTCTCCGCCCGGTGAGCCTGACCCTCGACGCCATGAAGTACGCCGAGGGCTCAGCGCTCATCGAGATCGGGGAGACCAAGGTCTTGGTGGCCGCCAGCGTCGAAACCGGCGTGCCGCCCTTCCGCCGCGAGGCGGGGGGCTGGCTGACCGCCGAATACGCCATGCTGCCCCGGGCTACCCACACCCGCTCCCGGCGGGAGGTGAAAAGCGGTAAGCCGTCCGGCCGCAGCACCGAAATCCAGCGCCTCATCGGCCGCAGCCTGCGGGCAGCAGTGGATCTGGACGCGCTGCCGGAAGTGACGGTGACGGTGGATTGCGACGTCCTCCAGGCCGACGGCGGGACCCGCACCGCCGCCATCACCGGCGGCTACGTCGCCACCGTCCAGGCTCTGGGCAAGCTCTTCCTCACCGGCGATCTCCCCAAGTGGCCGATGATCCACCAGATTGCCGCCATCTCGGTGGGGGTCGTCCAGGGCGTTCCCCTCCTCGACCTCGAGTACGTCGAGGATCAGGACGCCCAGGTCGACATGAATATCGTCGCCGCTGCCGACGGAACCCTCGTGGAGGTCCAAGGCACCGGCGAGGGGGCGACCTTCCACCGTCAGGAGCTGGACCAGCTTCTGGACCTCGCCATGGCGGGCATCGGGCAGCTGGCGGCGGCTCAGAACGAAGCCTTGAGCGAGGTCCTCCAAGAAGTGGACCTGGCCAGTCGCCGGGGCCGGCGGCGCACCGCGCCGGCCAAAGACGAAAGCTCTCTTTGGGGGCCGCCCGCCTGATGTATCCGGGTCGGTCCCCACCGACCTGCTAACGGCCAACACACCGCGTGGGGCCGGGCTGCTCCTTCGTCCTTTCTCATCCCCCGTTGGAGCTCGTAGACTTTCTAGAATTCGGCCTCGAGTCCGAGGCCCGAAAGGAGACCTCAATGCGTCGTTTCTCAATCCTCTTGATTCTCACCCTCGGCGTCCTGCTGGGCGCCGACGCCGCCCTCGCCGGCGTGTACTACAAGGCCGAGTCGGTCATCGAGCCGGACAATGGCCAGTCCCAGCGTATGGACGTCGAAGCCTGGGTGGACGGCGAGAAAGCGAAGATCGTGTTCACCGAAAGCACCAATCCCATGACCCCCGAGGGCAGCTATTTGCTGACCACCGACGGAGGGCAGGTCCTCTACCTGGTCAACCCGGAGGAGAAGACCTACACCGAATGGGATCTGGCCGCCATGATGCAAACCCTGGGCGCCATGATGGACTCCATGGGCGGCATGATGACCATGGAGTTTTCCGAGCCGGAGGTGGAGAAGCTCCTGGAGGAGGGTGGCGGCAGCATGCTAGGCATGGACACCACCCACTATCGCTACCGCACCACCTACACCATGAAGCTGAAGGTGATGGGCATCCGCCGCAACAACACGACGGAGACGGTGCAGGATCTGTGGACCACCGATGAGATGGACGAAGCCGCCCTCGGAGTTTGGCTGCGCTCGACCCCGCCGCGCACCGGCAACGAGGACATCGACCAGTTGGTGGAAGCGGAGCTCGACAAGATCCAGGGCTTCCCCCTCAAGACCGTCACCGTCAGCACCACCACCGGCGAAAAGCAAAAGCGCAGCACGACCACCCGTAGCACCACGGAGGTGACGGTGTTGGAGCGCCGCGACGTACCCGCCGGCTCGTTCGAGATTCCCGCGGGCTACGAAGAACGGGAGATGATGCCGCAAACCGAGGAGGAGGGCGAGAGCAATCCGCTCAAAGGCCTGTTCGGCGGCGGTTAAGCTCCTTCTTCCTCCAGGGGGCCGCCGAGGGATTTCCCAGAGCGGCCCCAATGCGTAGCCACCCGGGGACCGTTCGGGGGCCCCGGCCGGCTGGGTGTCTGCAGCCTCAGAGCATTCGCAGCAGGATACGCATCATCGCGAGGAAAGCCTCTTCCTTCTCCGGCGGCACGGGCCGCGCATCGGGGAAGAGAGAGGACAGGTCGACCGCCGGCTCGGCGACCTCGCTGCCCGCCGGCACCAGGCCGGGATATTCCTCACTCTCGATGGTGATCTTCCAATAGCGGCTTTGCAGCGGGAACGCATCCCCGCGGACAAAGCGCAAAGCCGCCTCCAGGTCGATCCAGGTACAGCCCATCGCGGAGAGGGTCTTCCAAAGACTCTCCAAGGTGGGCTTTTCCTTGTTGCGCTCCCACTTCGAGATCATCGACGGCGTTACATTCGCCGCCTCTCCGATCTGCAGCTGGGTTTTTCCAGTCTTCTCGCGCAGAATCGCCAGGGCCTTGCCCAGATGCTCGATTGGAACCATGGCCGGCACTGTACTGTTTTCCAGCTTCTTTGTTCAAGGATAAACGCCTTTGTTTTCAAAGAGTTGGAAGGCCGGGGTCATGACCCAAGAGACGATTTATTTATTGCCTGCAGCCAACAAGTTGCACCCAGATGGTCTGTAGGGAGCATTTTTCTTCGCGACCCAAGAAATCAGCAGCGCCTGGCGAAAAAATGCTGAAAGACATAATCCTCATCGCTGAGGCCCTGAAACCGTTTCCCGTGTGGACATCTGGGCCGTCTTCCTTCTCGGGGCCGGAAGCGGGAGCGGTTGGCCTCGCTGCCTAGCCGGCGGTCTCGAACAAGGAGAATTCCGGCGAATTTTTCCGCCTCTTGCGCAACCGCGGATTTTTTTCACTCGAAGCGCAAGCACTCTCTCTTTCCTCGGCATGGTGGCCCAGGGCCGCTTCCCATGGGGGTCAAGTTCTTGCTCTTTGAAGAAACCGAGGGGGCTCCCCAAACGTCTCATAATAAAGGGTTTATGCTTGCAGTTGCGACCGGGACGAGATAAGAATTGGCCATGGTCCGCTTCGAGCACCTCGGTCCGGCGCTGGTCTTGTTGCGCAAACGCCAGGGGATGACCCAGAAGGCGGTGGCGGAAGCTGCCGGAATGAACAGCTCTCGACTGTCCAACTATGAGAGCAATGGGAAGAATCTCTCCGCCCGCTCCCTGTGGCGCCTGCTCCGAGCGCTGGATTGCTCCTTCATCGACCTCGAAGCGGCGCTACGCTTCGCCAGCGGCGATCAATTCCCCGTGCGCAGCAAGCACTGGCCGGTGATGATCGCCTCCGACGAGCTCCCCGCCCCAGCGTTCCTCGAGGGTGGCGAGGGCCGAGAGGGCGCTCCGGCGCTGCACGACCTCCTCTATGGCGACCGTTCTCAGCTGCCGGAGCCGGAGCGCATCGTCCTGAGCATCGTGGACCTGCTCTTCAAGCTGCTTCGCTGGCTCCAGCTGCGCAAGCACTGATCCCCGACGGAAGCGCCGCAGTCCGACCGACGACCGCTAACCCTCTGAGGGCCGGCACGATCATCGCCACCGCCTCTTGACTCCCCTGACACCTGAGCGCCACGCGTCGCCGCCACACTCTCCTGGCAATGCTCGGAGCAGGCTCTGCCGGACTTCCTCGCCGGCTCAAAGCCCACTCCCACCCCGTCGCCGCCTCCGGGCGACGACGTTAGTCCATACACGGGACCCTTCCCGAACCCATCCCTTTCCCTCCAGGGGCCGCCCTCAGCGGCTCCTGCTTTCTTTTGTATCCGGGTTTCTTCTCAGGGCCGGGCAAGGGGAGCTCCGAGGCCTCAGCCCAGGAGTTCTTCCACCGCCGCGCGCTCCTCGCGCAGCTCCTGATCGGTGGCATCCATACGCTGGCGGCTGAAGTCGTCGATCTCCAGGCCCTGGACCACCGAGTAATCGCCGCCGGAGCAGGTGCACGGGTAGGAGTAAATCACCCCTTCGGAGATCCCATAGCTGCCGTCCGCCGGTACCGCCATGCTGACCCAGTCGTCGTCGGGAGTGCCCTGAACCCAGGTGCGCACGTGGTCGACGGCGGCGGACGCCGCGGACGCCGCGGAGGATTGGCCCCGGGCCTTGATGATGGCGGCGCCACGTTGCTGCACGGTGGGGATGAAGGTCTCCCGCTCCCAGGTCTCGTCCACCAGCTCGGTGGCGGGGCGGCCGTCTACCAAAGCGTGGTGGAGGTCCGGATACTGGGTCGCTGAGTGATTGCCCCAGATGGTCATGTGCCGGATCTTGGAGCTGTGGGTACCGGTCTTCTCCGCCAGCTGGGAAAGCGCCCGATTGTGGTCCAGGCGGGTCATGGCGGTGAACTGGCGGCGGTCCAGACCCGGAGCGTTGGCGGCGGCGATGAGGGCGTTGGTATTGGCCGGGTTGCCCACCACCAACACTTTGACGTCGCGGGAGGCCTGGTCGTTGATGGCCTTGCCCTGGGGGCCGAAGATCTTGCCGTTGGCTCCCAGCAGGTCCTTGCGCTCCATCCCCGGCCCCCGGGGCCGCGCTCCCACCAGCAGGCAGATATCCGCTTCGTCGAAACCCTCGTTGAGGTCGGAGGTCGCGACGGTGCCGGCGAGCAGCGGAAAGGCGGCGTCGTTGAGCTCCATGACCACCCCCTCGAGGGCGTCCATGGCCGGCGGGATCTCGATCAGCTGCAGAATCACCGGTTGATCCGGTCCGAGCATGGAACCGGAGGCGATGCGAAAGGTCAAGGCATATCCGATATTGCCGGCCGCGCCGGTCACGGCCACGCGAACAGGCTTCTTCATGACGACTCCTTGGAGACAGGTCGGTTGCGAGGATGTTTTCGAAATCATCGGCCTGGCTCTCACCACGGACTGCCAAAGGCCGATCACGATCTCGGGAAGTCTCTCACACCGAACCCCGGGGCGACAGCCGCCGTTCTACTGGCCAGCGGCCGGTTTGGGAACCGCCCCGGCCCCACAGTTAGGGATAGCGGCGATTAGGGATAGCATCGTCGACCATGGCGCAGATGAACCCCAACCCAGCGGACACCTCTCCCTGGACCCCGCTCCGAGTTCCGGTCTTCCGGTCCCTATGGCTGGCCGCCCTGGCCTCCAACGTCGGCACCTGGGTGCACGAGGTCGGCGCCGCCTGGACCATGACCAACCTCACCACCTCCACCACCCTCATCGCCCTGGTGCAGGCCTCGGCGATGCTGCCCATGTTCCTCTTTGCCCTGCCCGCCGGGGTGCTGGCAGACCTCCTCGACCGGCGGCGGGTGCTGCTGCTGGCCCAGGCTTGGATGACCCTCTCCGCCGGCGGCCTGGCCTGGGTCACCGCCATCGATGCGGTGACCCCTCAGCTGCTGCTCCTATTCACCGCCATGCTGGGCTGCGGCGTGGCGTTCTCCGCTCCCGCCTGGCAGGCCATCGTCCCGGAGCTTGTGGGCCGCCGGGAGCTGCCCAAGGCCGTGGCCCTCAACAGCATGGGGTTCAACATGGCCCGGGCTCTGGGACCGGCCCTCGGCGGCGCGCTGCTGGCCCTCTTCGGCGCCGCCGCCAACTTCGCCCTCAACACCCTCTCCTTCGTCGGGGTGCTGCTGGTACTGGCGCGCTGGGATCGGCCGGAAGAGGATGGCGACGCACTCCC
This sequence comes from Acidobacteriota bacterium, assembly GCA_034211275.1. NCBI lineage: Bacteria > Pseudomonadati > Acidobacteriota > Acidobacteriota bacterium. Next base: position 27,457 of record JAXHTF010000002.1, on the reverse strand, counting down.
GGGCGAGAATTTCATCAGCGCTTTCCGGGTGGGAACCCGCTACGTCCGCCACTCACCGCGCTTCCAGGCGGTGATGGTGCGTGGCGGCCTCTTCGTCTTCGCCGCCAGCGCGTGGTGGGCATTGCTGCCAGCGGTGGTGCGCTTCGAGCTCAACGCCGGCCCCGGGGGCTACGGCCTGGTGGTGGGAGCCTTCGGCGTCGGCGCCGTCACCGCCGCCTGGGCCCTGCCTCCGATTCGCGAGCGCGTCTCCGCCGACTTTCTGGCCGTCTTCGCCTCGACCTTCTTCGCCGTCGCCCTCTTCGGGCTGGCGCTGGCCCCCGCCGCCATCTGGGCAACGGCGGTAGCGACCATCGCCGGCGGCGCCTGGCTCACCGTGCTCTCCGGCTACAATGTCGCCGCTCAAAGCTCGCTGCCCAGCTGGGTGCGCGCCCGAGCGCTTTCCGCCTATCTGGTGATCTTCTTTGGCGGCCTCGCCGGCGGAGCCGGCTGCTGGGGCGCGGTGGCGGACTTCCTCGGGCCCCGCTGGGCCCTGGCGTTGGCCGCTACCGTCTTGCTCGCCGGCCTCACCGCCAGCCTGCGCTTCCGGCTCGGCAAGGTAGATCCCAGCCGGCTGGCTCCCTCCCGCCACTGGCCGGCGCCGCTGGTGGCCTTCGATCCGGAGCCCGACGGCGGGCCGGTGCTGGTCACCGTGGAATACCGCATCGACCCGGAGCAAGCCGCCGAGTTCGCTCGGGCCATGCAGAAGGTCCGGCGCAGTCGCCAACGGGCCGGCTCGGTGCGCTGGGGACTGTGGGCGGACGCCGCCGAACCCGGACGCTATTTGGAGAGCTTCGTCGATGAGTCCTGGGTCGAGCACCTGCGCCACCACCACCGGTTGACGGAGCAGGACCTGGCCATCGAGGAGTCCGGCCGGGCCTTTCACCGGGGACCGGAGCCGCCGCGGGTCCGCCACTATCTCTCCCACGCCTCGCCGCTCCGACCGCCGCGAGCGCGCAGCAGCTGAGCGAGGGAAGTGCTCTCGCTGGCGACCGCCAGATCGAGGGCGGTGAGGCCTTCGTCCCAGCTTCTTGCGTTGATCTCGACACCGGCCTCGATCCAAAACGCCGCCAGCTCTTCGTGCCCGGCGTCGGCGGCCCAATGGAGCGCCGTCCAGCCCAGCTTGCCCTCGGAGGCAAGATCGATCCCAGCGTTCAACAAGAGCTCGGCGGCCTCCACATCGCCGTCGGCCATGGACGGATACCAGATCAGCGGGAAGTCGTGGGCACCGCGCTCGCGAATGCGGGCCGGGTCCGGCTGGAGAAGCTCCCGCGCTGCCCCCAGCCGGCCGCTCATCAACGCCGTGGGGAGGGACAGCGGCGCCCCGTGGTCGAGGAGTAGGTCGACCATGTCCGGCCGCCCCATATGCGCCCCCGCCTCCACGGCCAGCTCATCCAGAGACGATCGGACGAAGGCCAGGAGCGGCTGGCGCTCCAGGTGGCGACGGACCTCGTCGAGGTCGAAGTGGGCCAGACCGACGAATTGGTTGCACAGGCTCTGGCTCAGCCCTTCGTGAGCCGAAGGCCGATAGGGAGCACCGTTGCCGTCCTGGGCGAAGCGCGAGGTGCGGCAGTCCCGCGGCACCTCCGCAGCCCTCGACAGAACCCCCTCCGCCGCCTCGGAGCTCCGAGCTCCGCTCCGGTGTCCGCTTCGAGCCCTGCTTCGGGACAGGTCCAGCGCGGTCTGGCCTTCGCCGTTGCGGGCCCCCTCGTCCGCACCCTTGCGCAGTAGGAAGCGCAGAAGATGGGGCACCCAAGGATCCTCTTCCAGCTCCGCCGCCGCGTGCAGCAGGGTCTCTCCCCGGCCCCAGGCGGCATTGACGTCGGCGCCGTTGCCCAGCAGGTTGAATACCACCCGCACCGCTTCCGTGCGCTCCGCCGCGCCACTGCTCCAGCGTTCCAGCGCCCCCCGAGCCGGGGTCGCGCCGGCGGGACCGAAGACCGCCGCCTCGGAGGCCCGGGCGTCAAGGTCAGCCCCTAGCTGCGCCAGCCGCCACAGATTCCGCGCCTGGCCGTAGCGGGCGGCCGCGTGGAGTGCCGTACCGCCCGCCGGCTGGGGGGCGTTGACCAACCCCGGGGCGACGGCACCCACCGCCTCCACCCGCGTCCAATCCTCCAGCAACGCCGCCTCCACCAGGTCCAAGGTCACACCGCGCCGCTGCAATAGCTCGGCGATGGAACGGTGGCCGGCCACGAAGGCCAGGACGATGGGGGAGCGGCCCTGGGCATCGCGGCCGTAGGCGAGGCCGGGGTCGCGCTCCAGATAGCGCAGCACCCGTTCTTCATCCCCCTCCAGCACTGCTTGTCGGAAGAGCTGGGAATCGAGGGGCGGGGCCTGAGACTCGGGGCAGGCTGGGTCGAGATGCGCCCGCGCAGGTGGCGCCGGAGCAAGGCCGGCACCGACGGCGGCGCCGACGGCGGTAAGGGTCCCGGCGGAGAGGATCTGGCGACGGGTGGTAGTCATGGGCAAAGCTCCTTTCTCAGCGCTTGCAGGGGCCAGCTTCGGCAGCACCAGCCTCGCGAATACGGGCCTCGCGAGTGCCGGCTTCAGCCTCACCGAGGATAGGGCGCTTTGGAGCTACCGGCAGTCCGGTTGGGCGATGGTTAAGGAGAGCTAAGAAGCGGCTTCGAGGCGGCGGTCCCTACTGTGGGGGCACCTGCGGCCGGGGCGCCTCGGCGCGGGCCACCAACTCGGCGAAGCGCGGATCGCCGTGCAGCTTGCGGAAGGCGGGGTCGACGCCGACGAAGAGCATTTGCGGCAGCCCTTCGCTCAATCCCCGTTCGAGCCACGCCAGGGCCAGCTCCGGCTCGCCGAGCTCGGCGGCGTCGTAAGCCAGCCGCCAAGGGTACGCCGGGCCGAAGGGGGTACCGTGCTGGGACGAGGAAAGGCGGAGCAAGCGCAAGTAGCGCAGGGCCTCCGTCTCGGTCTCGCCCTCCACCGGCTCCCGCTGCTCGAGAATCTTGGACGCTCCCGGAGACAGGCTCAACGCCGCCGCCACCATCTCCAATTCCTCGTTACCGAGCAACGCATGGGCCAGCTCCAGGCAGTACCAGACGTCCGGTGCTTGACTTTCCTCCCGACGAGCAGCCTTGCAGGCCTCCTGGGCCTCATGGGGCAGGCCGGCCAGGAGCCACAGGCGACCCACGCGGAGGCTTTGCTCTGGCGTCAAGGGCTCGGGGGGACTGCCGGCACGGGAGGCGATGAGCCCGCCCAGCTGCCGAAGGGTGAGCACGGCAGCACCATTCGGCCGCACGCGGTCTTCCGACCCCGCAACCTCTCGCAAGGATCGGCCCTCCGAGGTTGGGTTCCCCACCACGATGATGGAAGCGAGGGTTTCGAGGGCCAATTTGTGGCCCGGCTCCAACCGCAAGGCCCGGGCGGCCAGCTGCCGCGAGCGCCCATAGTCGCGCAGCACGAAGAGCTCCACCTGCGCCGCCGCCGCCAACAGATCCGGCGAGTCGGGGGCCGCCGCCAGGGCATTCCGCGCCAGGGCCAGGGCCCTCGAACCCGGAGCCCCTGATCCTGGAGCACCCAATCCCGGAGCACCCAATCCCGGAGCACCCGGCTCCGTCGCCCCGGCGGCGCCCCGCTCATCCAGCAACAGCAACGCCAGCTCCGCCTTCTCCCGGGGCGTCATGCTTGCTGTCGCCCAGCGCTCCTCGAGCCGGCGCAGGCGCTCTGACGGCGGCGGAAGGATCATCGGCTCGAAGGCGGCGTCCCGAGCGACGGCGAGGGAGCTTTCTCCTGGCGGCAGAAGGACGAAGGGCAGGCGCCGGAGGATTCCCCGCACCAGCGTCTCGTGGGGCTCCGGCGGCCGGGCGAAACTCCACTCCACCTCGCCGGTGGAAAGATTCACCAGCTCGGCGGAGAGCAGAGGCCGAGCCCGGGAGCCGAGTGCCGTGGCGGGAGCGGTCAGACGAGAGCGGAGCTCATAGTCCGCCCCGGCACTTCCCTCGGCGCCTTCTCCCGTGGTCACCACCAACTGCTCTGGCCGCAGGACCGGCAGACGATTCGCCAGCTGCGCCGCCAGCCGCTGGGCCGAGGCTTCGAGCTCCGGCCCGTCGGCCTCCACCGGCGCCAGCCGCAGGCGCACGACCTCCGCTGCCGGCAAGCCGGCTGCCGAACGCGGAGCTTCTGCGGAGCCGGCATCCCGAAGATCGGCGCTGCGGTCCGAAGACCCCAGCCACAGAATCGCCAGCACCCCGAGCGTCGCCAGCCCCACCAGCCCACCGTAGACGAGCCTGCGGGCACCGGACGCCGGCTGCGCCACCGCGCTCCCAGGGTCCTCCGCCGCTACGGCCTCCACGCTGCCGACGAATCGGTAGCCCCGGCGGGGGACGGTGTGGATCCAACGGGGCTCCGCCGCCGACTCTCCCAGCACCTCCCGCAGCTTGCCCACGGCGACGTTGATGTTGTTTTCGAAGTCGAGGAACTCGGCATCCGGCCACAGGGCCCGCCGCAGCTCCGCCCGCGACACCACCCGCCCCGGCTGGCGGAGCAGAGTCTCCAGCAGCAGAAGCGGCTTCTCCTGAACCGCCAGCGGCCGGCCCTCCCGAAGCAGCCGGCGCATCTCCAGATCCACCACGAAATCCCCGAAGCGTAGCCGGTGCACCGGCCGCTCAACGGAGTCCAGCCTCTGTGAGGGTTCTGAAAACTGCTGCCCCATGCTCCTGCCTCACCTCCTCTCCAGGAGGATACGCCACCGCCGGGGGCTTGGTTCGAGACGGCGGGCCGATGGCCCGCTGAGCAAGGCCGATTAAGAAGCTCTTAAGGCGTTCTCGGCCACGAGACCCTACTCCGCCGCGGTGATCAACTCCAGCCAGCTGTCCACCAGGATGACGCCGATGGCCTCGCGTTCCTGCTCGGGGGTCTCGGCGCCGGCGAGCTGGTCCTGGAGCTCTTGGATCAGGGGCGAGTAGAGCTCCTCGGGGAAGGGATAGAGGGCGCCGCTGCTCTCCCAGGGGTCGCCGGGGAGCAGGCGGGTAGCGAGGATGTTGCCCGGTTCCAAGGAGGCCGAGGCCATGCGCTCGGCAACCCAGATACGGCTCGGCTGATCCCGGCCCAGGGCGTCCTCCAGCCACAGGCCTTCTCCCGGCACCGCCTCCTCGACCTCGTAGAGCCCGAGGCCGCGCTGACCGAGAGCTTCGAGATAGGCGCGCTGAGCCTCTTCCAGCTCCGGCCCTCCAGGGCCCAGCACCAGCTCCATGGCCCGGCGGGGCTCGCCGTCGATCTCGATCTCCCCCTCCGCCAGCAGCCACTCGAAGGCATTGGCGGTCATCAGCTCGGCGAGCTCCTCCGGCAGCTCCTCCAGGCGCTCATAGTGCTCGTCCTCCAGGCCACCCAGGAAGTCTTCGTTGAGGGTCTCGTCGCAGGCTTCTTCATGGTGGCTGAGGAGCCAGTCCACCGCCGCCGCCACCGCTCCTTCGGCGCCTTCCTCCCGCGCTTTCAAGCAGCAGTCCTGAAACGTCTCTCCGCTGCCACAGGGACACGGATCATCGAGTTCGACATGGGGCATGGTGAGGCTCCTAGGGGTAGGGAAGGGTGGTGGCGCGAACGCGCACCAGCATCTTAGCAGTGTTGATAGACTGCGCTACAACGATCCGAATTCAACCCACGCCCCCGTGGGCTTTGCTCGGAGGGGGCCCAGACCCGGAGGAGAGTTTATGGAACCGGTTCTGATCACCTCATTGTGGCTGCCCATTCTGCTCTCGGCGGTGCTGGTCTTCATCGCCAGCGCCCTCGCCTGGATGGTGCTACCCCACCACCGCTCGGACTTTGCCAAGCTCCCCGACGAAGAGGCGGCACGGGCCGGCCTCAAGGGCGCGTCCCCGGGCGAGTACACCGTTCCTTACGCCGCCACGGCGGAGGATTGGAAGAGCGAGGAGTGGCTCGCCAAGGTCAAAGAAGGCCCCTGCGGCATCGTGACCCTGCGCCCACCCGGTCCGCCGAATATGGGCAAACAGCTCGTCTCTTGGTTCATCTATTCGCTGGTGGTCTCGGTCTTCGTCGCTTATCTGACCGGGCGAGTGCTGCCGGCGGGGACGTCGTATCTCGAAGTATTCCGGGTCTCCGGTACCATCGCCTTCTTGGCCTACGCCTGCTCCCACTTTGCCGACTCCATCTGGATGGGGCGCGGCTGGAAGCGGACGATCAAGGACGCCGTCGACGGTCTGGTCTACGCCCTGCTTACCGCCGGCGCCTTCGGCTGGCTCTGGCCCTGAAGCGGCCTCCGACGCCAAGAACCAATCCGACTTCCGTCGGGCTGCGAAGATCCTTATAGTGTCTGAGCCGGCTCCCGCCTCCCGCGGCTGAGGCCCCGGGGGCGGTGCCGGCGTTTCGATTTCTGCGCCGGTGCACCCATCCTCAAGGGCTCCATCCCGAAGAGGCGCCACCGCCGGCACAGCCCATCCACGCCCCGACGAAGGACGCCATGGAACCGACCCTCACCGACGACGTCACCCTCGAGCAGGTCAAGCAGTACTACGGCAAGGTGCTGAGCAAGACCAGCGACCTCAAGACCACCGCCTGCTGCACCACGGACGCGTTGCCCGGGTACCAGAAAGAAGTCCTGGGAGAGATCGACGACGAAGTCTTGAGCCGCTTCTATGGCTGCGGCTCGCCGATCCCGGTGGCTCTCGAAGGCCGCCGCGTGCTCGACCTCGGCTGCGGCACCGGCCGGGACGCCTACCTGGCGTCCAAGCTGGTGGGACCAGAGGGTTTCGTCTTGGGGCTGGACATGACCGACGAGCAGCTGGAGGTGGCCCGCCGCCACGTGGATTCCCAGATGCGGCGTTTCGGCTTCCAGCGCTCCAACGTCGAGTTCCGCCAGGGCTACATCGAGGACCTGGCGGCCGCCGGCATCGAGGACGACTCCATGGACCTGGTGATCTCCAACTGCGTGATCAACCTATCGCCGGACAAGCGGCGGGTCTTCTCCGAGATCCTGCGGGTCCTCAAGCCCGGCGGCGAGCTCTACTTCTCCGACGTCTTCACCGACCGCCGAGTACCGCCGGAGGTCGCCGCCGACCCGGTGATCTACGGCGAATGCCTGGGCGGCGCCCTCTACGTCGAGGACTTCCGCCGGCTGCTGCGGGACCTCGGCGTCCTCGACTTGCGGGTGGTCCGTCGCAGCCCCATCGAGATCGAGGATCCGGGCATCGCCCGCGCCGTGGGCAATATCCGCTTCGAGTCCATCACCTACCGGGTGTTCAAGCTCGCCAGCTTGGAAGACCTGTGCGAAGACTACGGCCAGGTGGCCATCTACCGCGGCACCATCCCCGAAGCCCCCCACGCCTTCGAGCTCGACGACCATCACCTCTTTACCACCGGCAAGCCCATGCTGGTGTGCGGCAACAGCGCCGCCATGGTCGAGGAGACCTGGTACGGCGACCACTTCCAGGTCCTCGGCGACCGCAGCGTCCATCACGGGCTCTTCGATTGCGCCCCGGCGGATGCGGGGGGTGGGGACGGCTCTGGGAGCTGCTGCTAGGGCCGCTCCTACGACTCGCCTTCCGCGCCAGACCGCGCCGCCACTTCCTCCGCGGTGAGCCCGTAGAGCTGCGGCACCTCGACCCCACGCATCCCCAGCATCAAATAGAGCTGCCCGCGGTGATGGGCCTCGTGCTCTAGGTGCGCCCGTAGCCATTTCCACACCGTGATGGGCGTCCCCGCCGGCGTCACGCACTTCTCCTCTAGCCGCCCCGGCGCCAGCGCCGCGAAGAGCTCCCGCGACTCGGCATGGAGCCGGTCGTAATACGCCAGCACCGCCTCCCACCCCTCCGCCAGCGCCCGGTCATGCCCCGCATACCGGCTCGGCCGCCCATGCACCGTCTCCGCATACATCCACCGCTCGATCCCCGCCAGATGCCGCAACAAATCCCCAAAACTAAACCGCCCCGGCGCCGGCGCCCACTCCAGGTCATTCTCGGGCACGAGCACAGCGACCCGGCGCGTGCGGGCGTGGACTCGGTCGAGGTAGGCGAGGAAGGTGGGGAGGTCGAACATGGGCGGGGCTCCTCGTGGATTGCTTGTGATTCGAGTGTCACGCGTCAAACGACCACCAAGTAGTCTCTGCTTATCGTCACCTGCAGGTGCTGTGGTGTCTGCGAATCGGCCCTTCGCTTCGGGCTGGCCGACATGCAACCAAGTCGGCGACTACTCGCCCCCAGGATCAACCGAGAAGGGATCAACCACTGCCACCCCGCACTCCTCGAAGTCCCTCACGTTGCGGGTTGCCACAGCCAACCGATGCTGACGAGCAATTGCAGCGATTTGGCCATCGAGGACTGACAAAGGCCGACCAAGGCTTCGCCGATGTGCCATCAGTTTGCCGTAGAGGCGAGAGGCCGGAAGATCAAAGGGGAGAACTCGGCGATCAAAACCTCGCTCTAGGAAGAACTCGAAACGCTCCGCGAGGCTGCGGCGCCGACGGCCTCCTGGAAGATTGTGCAGGCCAAATTCGATCTCGGCGATCGTGATGGTAGACAGAAAGAGAGTGTCTGTAGGCTGCTGATCAAGCCAGGATACGACCCGAGGGTTGGCCGCGAGCTTCATTACCGCGGAGACAACATTTGTATCGAGGAGAATCAATCGTCGAGGCTTAGTGGGTCATGAGGTGCTCGCGGTGGCAGTTCGAGATCAATGCCATGATCGGCACCGAAGCACTCGACGGCCAAGGATCCCAGACGCTCAGGGGCTGCCACGGCACGCCTCAGAATACGGCGAGCTTCCTCCTCCATAGAGATCCCATGTTCCGCTGCGCGGACTCGAAGTCTCTCGTAAACCTCATCTTCTAGTTTTCGCACACTTAGGCTAGCCATTCGTGCTCCCTCCACCCCCTATGCTAGCAAGCGCTAGCACGGCCAACAAGGACGATCGCTAGTGAAGACTTCTGGTGTCCCTCGTTGATCAAGCCCACCAACACGCAAAGCCCGCAACAGCCGGCCTCATTACCATCGACGAGCCTGCAGAGCTTTCCCTCGGCAGCGTAATCCTCTTTACCCCATCCAAAAGTGCCGCAGCGGCACGCGGCTCGAATCCAACACCCGCTCCTCCAGGACCAGCTGTAGCTGAATCTCGTTCATCTGGTGCAGCTCGGAGCGGCGGTCGGGGTGGATGTTCCATCGGGCTAGGAGCTGACGGTTGCCGTCGTCGTGAACTGCGAAGAACTTGCCGCTATCCATCTCGTGCTCCACGTGCTGGATGCGCGCCAGGCCAAGGATGTCCTGCGAATATCTCAGGTAGGCCACACCGTCACCACCGGCTCCCGCCAGCCGGCAAGTTCCGGCGGTAAAGAGCGGCTCCTCGGGGACCGCCGGCACTTCATTGTTCGCGTTGCTTGGCTGCTGACTGGTTGTCTCTTCGTCGGGCTCCGGGTCGGTGACCAGGCCGCGCATTTGACGCAGGTACCAGGGCAGAAAACGCTCCTGGGCCCAGCTTTCGACTCCGGGAAGCCGGGCGATCAGTTTGCTGAGGGGTTGCAGGATGATGACTAGAAGGGGGAGGAGGAGAAGACCGAAGACTGCCGCGCCGACTCCGAAGAGCACGAAGACGACGGCGGAGCGCCAGAGGATGGAGAAGGCCACGAAACCGCCGCCGTTGAGCACCTGGTCGAGACTCAGGGCGAGCAACAGGACGACCGCGAGGAATGCTCGCATCAGCAGGCCGCGGCTCTCGGCCTTCCAGCTCTTCCGGGTATCGACCCAATTCTCCTCAACCTGCCGGCGCCAGGCAACCACATCCGCCAAGGCCCGGTTCGCCCGCTCCATCAGCAGATCTTCCGGGAACTCGTCCGCCCGCAGAGCGCGCAGCAAGTCGGCGATGGGTCCCTGAGCAATGGCCTGCAGGCCCAACTGCTCGACCAACTTGTGAATGCGATTCGCCTGAGCCGTGCGACCCGGCTCCATGGCCGAGGCGATGACCGCTTGTTCGAGATGGTCTGCCCCCGTGGCGCTGATTTGCTTCGAAAACCCGGCCCAGAAGAGAAACGCTAGATTCAGCGGAAACCAGATGATGAACAGGCCGAGGAGGACAGGGTCCTCCCAGTGGTCGGGAATGTCCAACGGGACGAAGCGGAAGATCAGGTTGCGCAGAAATACCCACGGGACGAGCAGGGCGTGGATCACGCGGCCGAAGAGCTCGATGATCTCCCCCAGCCGCTGGCTCAGCTCGGCCAACCATTCGGCGAAGTGGTCCCAGGTCTTGAAGCTAGCGAGAGTGCCCAGAGCCGTGAAGGCAACGGTGAGGTTGGAGACCCAGGTGAAGGCCCTGCCAAAATGAGCGGTCCACCGCTTCCTCGGCTGGTTGCCTCGCTTCGCTGGTTCTCGTTTGCGTGGTTCGTTGCTCACCGCTACCACCAACCCGGCTAGATCGACCCTTCACTCATTTGGGGAATAGGGTCGATGATACAGGGTAGGGAGGAGTGGTTGGCTAGATGACGGAGGCCTTGCGGAACTCAAGGCTTGTGCAAGAAGATTCTGGGGCAAAGCTGCTTCTGAGCAAACACAACCTACTGCTTGCGCAAGCTCCTAAGGACCTCGCTGTAGCTAGAGCCACTGACCTCTTCCTTGCGGTCAATGTACTTCGAATGCGGCTTGATCTGCATCAGGGCCTCGATGATCCGGGCCACAATGTCAGGCCCTCGCCAGAAGCTGTAACGCCCACCTCCATATTCGAGCACAATGGCCCGGGGATCTCCGGCGGAACCAAAGGTCACATCCTTTTCAGCGGCGATCAGGCTGAGCAGGTTCACGCCCCCCTGCTGATCCGAGAGATAGCTTTTGACCTGGTTGATGTGCTCTTCCCGGAGGTCCTCGGGCGTCCCTGGGCGATCACTTTCGAACCCCAGAAACCTCAGAGCCTCGCCATCGAGGGGGTTGCGGATCACGCGCAGTAGATAGGGCAGCAACTGGGGGTGGTCGCGGATTCTTGGATCGCGCAGCTTCCGCCGGAGGAGAGGCTCATACCGCTCGAGATAGTGGCGGGTGGTGGCATCGAGCTGAATGCCAAAGTAGGCGAGTGCTCGGTCATCCGTGGGTTGGAGCAAGAGGGTCTGAAGGTGGGAAAACGTCTGGGTGTCCCAAGCCAGGCGACCGCCCAGAGCTTCGCGCAGATCCTCGAGGGTCGCCGGGGATTCATAGACTCGGACATGCCGGCAGATTGATGGATAGCCCTGTTGATCTACGCAGCCCGAATTTTGGGGCGAGTTGGTCACACGGCGCTGAGTCACCGACCGGATCCAGGCGGCCCGCGTCTTGACCGTCAACAGCCCCGAACGGACGGGGAAGAAAGTCACCCAGACTGTGGCGCGGGTGCCCGGGGCCCAGTTGGGATACCAGGTCTCGACCATGACGTCGCGGGATCTCATGGTGCGACTGTGCCCGACCTCCATGAGCTTCGATCCAGGCAGGTAGACTCGAGAGCCTGGGCTCTGGTCGAGCACCAGGACCTGCGAGGAGAACGAGATGGTCAAGCCCCCCTGGACCATCGACCCAGTCGGGTTGCGCGCTGTGACCTCGAGGGTCACGGGCTGGGCCCACCGGGGTTCATCAGAGCTCCAGCGCAGCTCGATCTCATCGGCGGCGGTGACTTCCGCAACACAATAGAGAAGAAGGATGACCGGCGCCAGCCAGGCGAAGGGAATCTTGAGGACTTTCCGGCCCATGGATCAAAGCCTCTTCGTTGTGCCGTGGGCAACGCCGAGCTTTGGAGGCTTCCAGGATAGATAGGTGGCTGCCAAGAGACTTAACAGAGCGATCAGGCCGTGGACCCAAGCGTAAGGGGTCAGCTCCAGCCAGAAAGGCTCTCCGAGCCCTATCCGTAGCGGCGCGACGAGAAGGCAAACTACGGCATAGCACGCCAAGACGGTAAGGGCCTTGCGACCGGGGCGGGCGGAGACCCAACCGACGAACACAAAGAAGGTCAGAAAGAGCCCGATGCCCAGGTAGAGCTGGGTCGGGTGAACGGTCGCCGCCATGCCGGGAAAACGCACTCCCCAAGGAAGCCCGGTCGCTTTGCCTCCGCAGCAGCCGGCGAGAAAGCAGCCGAAGGTTCGCTGAAAAGCAGCGCCAAGAACAGCAAAGGGCATCAGATAGTCAAAGACCCGCCGATAGTCCAGACCGCTCCACCGGCAGTAGATAAAGATCGCGGGAACCACCAACAGAGGGACACCCAAAGAGGAAAGGCCGGCCCCCGAGGAGCCTCCGAAGGCTGTCGCCCCCAACCATCGAGCACCCACACTGGCCCCCAAGGTGGTGAGCAGACAGAGGTTCAGGTATTGGGAGAGCTCAAAAAGCCCCTGAGGGCGCATGCGCCAGGCCATGGCACCGCCGAGAAAGGCTCCCAGAATCATGGCTAAGCCATAGCTGTAAACCGGGACCTCGGCGAGATGAAGCAGTATTGGTTTCATCGATACTGCCGGCAGGTGCTGAGCGTGATCACCGAAGAAGTAGTGGCTTTGGACAGATTCCAGAGGAGGGCAGGATTACCTCGCAGAATCGGGGCCTGCTATCGACAAATCTTTCGATCTTGTAGCTTGTGTTGACCGATCTTGAGCGGTAGCTTGAACGGCTTCCCCTCGAGGAGCTTGTGGGGAGAATCGAGTTGATTCTCCTGAGTGAGGACCTCCATGGTGAAGGCTGTATCCGCCTTCCCGTAGCATCTCTTGGCAATCCTGAACAAAGTGTGCCCGCGCCTCAGGATGATCTCTCTTGGCTTCGGCACCGTCACCTCGACCCCCGCCTTGTTCAGAACTTCGGAAACGGAACTCTGAAGAGCGCCCCGGATGGTCGCGGCGTCCCACGGCCGGTCTTGATTTCCTGGTTGCCATTCTCTTGGCTCTGCCATGAAGTATCGGAAGTCCGATCTCCTCAAAAGCCGAACATAGAGCCAAAGGCTCATGCCCTGGCTCGTGCGCTCCTGGCGAAGGTGACCCAGGACCAAGAGATCCACCGCGGGGCCCGCCCGAGCGAAGAGTGCTTTCTCCCGAGCGTGAGGGTCGGACGTAGGGTCCAGAGCCAAGGGCGGTGCATCGATCTGATCGACCGTAACGGGCTCCGGATCCCGCTCATGACGAACTCGGCGCGCACCCAAGGCGTTCAAGATCGATGCGGTGCTCTTTCCGAACGAGAAGGCTAGGAGCTCTTCAGAATATTCCTTCGCAATGACCCGCTTCTCGACAAGAAATTCCCGCGAGAAGTCGAGCACGGCGAAGGTCTTTGGAGCATCGGGCTCCTCTTCCGCCGGATCACGACTCGGAGCCTCTTCCATCTCGCCGGAGGGATTTTCTCCTGCGACCGGGGGAACGGTCGGCGGGGTTGCGGGAGGCTCCGCCGCCGCCGGTGGAGTCATGCGCCGGAGGCTCTTTCGCAAGAGATCCGCCATGACTTTCTGAGTTTCCTCGGCGACATAGCCGACGTCGGCGACGGCCTCCAAAGTGGCGCGTTCGAAGTTGGCGGAGACCTTATAACCTTCCAGCTCGATCCTCTCTGGCAAGTAGAAAACGAGCACCAGTTGATCGCTTCCCTGCTTGCTTTCGATCCAGCATCCGATGATTCCGTCGAGACCCTGAGCCGTCAGAGGATTCAAGAGACCTGCAACACCACGAATTCGACTGCTCGGCAGGCTTTGGAAGACGTTTTTGTCGACCGCGTCGGTGGGGATCCAACGAGATTCGACCGCACTGAAGCTCGCTTCTTTTGAAAGCGTCGAGACCGCAGCCTTGAACCATTCGTCGAAGACGGCGACCGCCGCCTCATCGAACCGGCTGGTGGTGCTGAAGAAGGGAAGGATGCCGAGCCGAACCGAGCCAGCTTCTTGCGCTTCGCTACCCTCTACCGCCACGGCTTTTTCTTTTGGTTGGAGCGCATGGGGTGGACCTTTTTCACTGGGCTTGGGTTTGACGACTTGCCCCTGAGCCAAAACCCCATTCACCAGACAAAGGCTTGATGTCAGGAGCATTAGTAGAGACAGGTGGGACCAGCGAATGAGATCGTCCATGGCGGTACTCCTTGGCTTCTGCCCTTGAAACAAATGATCCGGTCGCAGAGACTCGCCCCTACTGAAAACCGAGGCACCCTTCACGGCGGCACACAGCGAGGAGGAAGGTGGATGTCCTGGATGGTCTCGCGGCCACCCCCGGTAGCCTTTTTCCGCACAATGTAGAGTTTGTTCGCGCCTTTATGAGAAGACACGGTGGGAATTCTCAAAACGTAGGTCTTGTCGAGCATCTGTGCGATGGCGTCGAAGACCTGATCCACCTCGGGCACCTTCGATAGCTCATAGTAAATACCCCTCGATCCCGGCAGCTGGCGCAATTGGTCGTGCTGGATCTCTCCCTCTCCGCCAATCCCTGCAATGAAGAGGAAAATTTGCTCATGATCGACCATTTGCTGCAGGGAGCGCTTGAACGGCTCGAACTCGCGCCCCGAAGTGTCGGCGCCGTCGGTGAAGGCGATGGTGAACTGCAGGGGCAAAGTCTCTCCCCGATTTGCGGAGGTGAGCTCCCGCAAGGCGCGCTCCATTGCATTGTAGAAATCGGTCCCGCCGATCAGCCGGTCATTGCCCTGACCGAGCGCCTGGCGCAAAGCATCCACATCGTTGGTAAAGGCGCTGGGTGGCTGCACCGAGGTCGAGAAGCGGATGATCTGAGCTTCGTAAACCACCGGAATGCGTCGCAGGAATTTATCGATGATCCGGCGGGCTTCGATCAACTCTGGCGTCTCGATGGAGGTACTCTCATCGATGACCAGGTTGAAGCGAAAGAGTCTGTATTTGCGGTCCGCCTCGGCCCGAAAGGTACCCAGCACGGCAGTTTTCAAATGCTTGGCTTCGATGATCGGTAAAGGCTCTCCGTCCAACTCGAGCTGGACCTCGATGGACGATGCCAATCCTGGCTCCTGGGCAGGGTCGGTCTTGGCGCTGGTCGAGAGTAGGGCCACTGTCAGCTCGCCTGTATTGAGGGAATAGTTACAGACCAGATGTTGGAAGTTTTTCAGGTGCGCTGTCTGCGCTTCAGCAGGCCCACCTAAGCAAGGAAATGTCGCGACGACCAGCAACCCGATGACCGTGCTCACCCAACCTGCCGGCCACTCGAGGCCATAGAGTTGGGAACGAAGCGCCCCGAACTCAGGAGTCATCGCCGCCTCCTTGCCTTTCTGAAGAGTTGAGCGTGACGGCAACTCGCTTGGCCTCCTGAAGCTCCACCACACGATCAACCCTTAGGCGACCCCGGTCATCCTTGAGGAGGTTGCGGTCGTGAGTGACCAGCAGAAGCGTAATTTTCTTTCCGTTGAGTTCTCGGAGCAGCCCAAAGATCTCGCTCTTGAGATCCGGATCCAAGCTGCCGGTGGGCTCGTCAGCGAGGATCAGCGAGGGTTGATTGATCAGCGCGCGGGCGATGGCAACGCGTTGCTTCTCGCCCCCCGAGAGGACCGCCGGCTTCTTGTCTCCGTGCCCGGCCAAGTTCACTCGCTCGAGCAGCTTCCGGGCAGCGTCTCGTGATGCTGCACGAGATTTACCCCGGATCAGCCGAGGTAGAGCGACGTTATCGAGAGCGGAGAGCTCGGGAATCAGGTGGTGAAATTGGAATACGAAGCCGATTTGGCGATTCATGAAATCGGCCTTGTTGGCGCTGCTCTCCGACGACATCTCGAAGCCTCCGATGCGGATCGATCCCGCCCCCTCCAGCAGAGCGACCTCTTCGAAGTCCCGACCCTTCCGGACCTCAGCGACCTCTCTGGCGGCAACGGAATCGAGACCTCCGATGAGATTGAGCAGAGTGCTCTTACCACAGCCCGATGGACCGATGATGGCGATCATCTCCCCCTCTTCGACCTCGAGGGAAAAGTCTCGGAAGACGGTTTGCTCGGTCTTCACCTCCGCACCATCAAGGGTGCGATAGGTGCGACACAATCCACTCACTTCAAGAAAGGCCATAGCGCCTCCTGTGCAACGGTTTCATCCTCTGAGCCCGCGGACGGGATCGATGCGGCAAGCCTCCCGAGCCGGCCACCAGGCCACCACCAGGAAGAGCGCCCAGGTAGCCAGCGCGACAGCCACAAGGTCCTCGATCCGTAGCATGACTTTGGGGTCGGACACGCCCATCTTTGAGAGACCCACGGCGAATCCGGGAATCTGGAGGAGTCCCCAGCTTGCAGCCGCGCCGAGGGCCAGGCCGCTGGCCAGGCCTGCTAGAGCGATCCAGGAGCACTGATAGGCCAATGCCCCATAGAGGTGGCGGTCCCGCAAACCCACCGCCCGCAGCATTGCGATCTTCCGCCGCCCCTCGAGGACGACCAACGAAAGAGTGGACATCAGTCCCAAAGCAGCGACCGCGATGACGCTCGACGTGACCACGAGAATGACCCAGCGGAGGACGCCCAGGAGCCGGAGAGCTCCTTGGTCTTGATCGAACCAAGGCCGCACCTCGAGCCCAATGGTTTCCGACCTAGCTCTTCCGGAAGCCGTCAGGGAGAAGCCGGCCTTGCCGAGTCGCCGGGAAAGTTCTTCGGCCGCGGCGGACGCCTGATTGGGCTCTTCGAGGCGGACCTCGAACGTGTTGGCCGCAGAGGTAGAAGAGGTGTCGAACCCGAGGATCCGGGCCGCGTTCTCGCGGGAGGTGACCACCAACGGATGGGCATCTTGGCGCAGCCCGAGATGAAGGGTGCTGAGCAGCCGGAGATGATGTGGCTCGCGAGAAGGGGTCCTTTCCACCGCGCCGGGCCTACCCACAGAGGGCGACCAGAGAAGGAAGTCGTCGAGGGGAGCCGCCCCGAGGAAGAGACCGCGCTCGAAGTAGCCTGCCATCGGCATGCCCTCTGCGGGTCCTAGGGCCAATCGCCCAAGACCAAGACCCGATGAGCGGACGTCGAGCACCCTTTCGAGCTCGAGGGTCAACGGTCCCGCAGGATGAGCCCTCGCCGACAACTCGCCCAGATCGAGGCCTCGCAACCGCACCTGGGCGGTCTTGATGCGCTCGACGGTGAAGCCGGTGACACCGCGAAGGGTTCGCGAATCTACTGCAGCCGATGGCTCGAAACAGGAGCTCGTTGGAGCCCATCCTTGACAGACGACAGGGCGGGATTGGACGGAGGCTAGCTGAAGGCGGTAGATGCGATCGATGGCTGGGCGCGCTACGACAACTCCGTCCAGACCGACCAAGGCCCTCTCGATCCTCTCCAACTCTCCGCTTTCCAGCATCCGCCCCTCCGGCACAGGGCGAATCGAGAGATGAGGGTGAACACCGAGAAGCTGGGTTTCCACCGCCCGCAGGTAATTCGCGAACAGAGAGAGCACGACCAGGATGGCCGCGACCCCGAGACAGCAGCCCAGGATCAGATATCGGGAGTAGCGGCGGGGTACGAGGGCCGGACCGAGAAACCTTGCGAGCATCCCTCACTCCTCCCTCAGGCAGGTCGCAGGATCCAGGTCGAGAGCTCGCCGGACCGCTGCCGCCGATGTCAGAGCGCAAACCAAAAGCACCAGCGACAGAACCTGAGCAAGAGCCACCGGCTGCCAAACCACCTCGACTCCCCGTAGAGGCAGCACTCCAGCCAGCTCTTGGTCCAGCCAGTGGCCGAAGGCAATTCCCATCCACGAGCCGATGAGTGCACCGGGCACGGCGCCCGCTAGCCCCATGGCGCAGGCGATGACCAGAAAGATAAGCCGCAGTGATCGGTCCTTGACCCCGAGGGCACGGAGAATACCGATATGGCGTCTTCGCTCGACGATGAGGATGGCAATGGTGTTGCGAATACCCAGGGCGATGGTCAGGAACGATAGACCGAGGACGAGAAAGAGAATCCAGCGAAACAGCCGGATGCTCTCGAAGTCACCGCCAGCTACCTCGGTCCAATCGATCGCTCGAAAGCCGGCACCATGGAACATCGCCTTGGTCGCGTCGACATAGTCTCGCGATTGGTATGGGTCCTTGAGAACGACCCCCAGATAGCTAGCTTCATCGCCTAGCGAGAGAATGGATCGCGCAGTGTCGAGCGAGGTGATCAGCAGGTTGTGTGCCACGGCGTGGAAGCCGAGCTCAAACTGGCCTCCCAGATGCAGCGCGAGCGGCAAGTCTCCGGGGCGCGCCAGACGCAGCCAGTCCGACGCCGCTTCCGACCCAAGGATGTCTCGCCAGAGGGTCGAAGCGAGAAACACCGTTCCTGGCTCTTGCTTCAGCTGGTCGACCTGCTGCGCATCGAGCACCAGGTCCACCCGTGGCACCAGGCGAGAGGCCTCGGGGTCGACGCCGAGCACCCGAACCAGCCGCGGCTCGCCGAGGCTGGCACCTTCCCCAGGCTTCCCGAGCGACGCCTCGACGGATGCGGATCGGCTACCCAGAACAAACGTGAGCTCTCTTTCTTCCAGAATCACCGGCGCCACCACGGCGGCGACCTCGGAATCCACCGGGTCCGCAGCCTTCAGGGCCCGCTGGAGCTCGGCGAAGCGATCGGCGGTCACTCCGACCCCGGCCGACCGGTGTTCCCAACGCTCAGCACCGAGAACAACCTCGCCATTGCAGAACCGCTCACAAAGTTCTCTGTCGGATTCTTCCGGAGCGCTCGACGCCCTCTCCAGCGTCTGCCCGTCGACGAGCAGCACATGAGGGTAGAGAGCGAAGGCAATGGTCTCCAGCTTGTCGACGTAGCTGTCGTAGACACCGAGGGTGAGAACCAGAAACGCTACGCCGAGAAGCACGCTGGCAATACTCACCACAAAGCTCGAGTGCAAGCGTCCAGCGCCTCCTCCAGCAGCAAAGGCACGGGCGAGCATCCGTTCATGACTCAAGAGCCGCTCTCCTGATTGCAGGTAGCCAAGTTTCCAAGGGCCAAGGGATCAAAGGTTCTCCAGGAGATCTTTCACCGCCTTGGCGATCTCCTCGTGGCCTTTGGGTGTCAAGGTCAGCGTTCTATTCACTTTTTCAAACAGCTCTTCCCGGACAGAGAAACTTCGGTCCTTGGTCTTGATGACCTCATCGGGCTTGGAAACTCCCATGGGCTTGACCTGGATCACTGTCCCCGTGTCAACGATCATTCCCGAGATCAACACGTCGACCCCGTTGGGCTCGAGCAAGGTGCTCACAGCCTCGCGATACTTCTGCTCTGGGGTGAAGTCGGCGTTGAAGGAGATCTCCGCGAGTTTGCCGACGCTTGCGTCCGTATTCGGGACCGTATGGCCGGGCTCATTGACAACGATATTCGGATTGGTGCTGGCGGCCTGCCGCATCCCGTCCTTGACCGCTTCGTCGATCAAGGCCGCTTCCTCGGAAAGCAGCAGTGTCTTGGTCACGCCGTCCATGAAAGAAAGGTGACTTACATAAACCTTGCTTTGGCCTGCAGGCCTCCCGTCCTCCCAGCCCTTGAACGTGTCACCAACCAAGTCCCGCAGACCTTGATCCAGCTCGCAGCTCCCCTGGGTAGAGGCCTGGGGCGCAATAAGAAGAGTCAGCAGAAGGAGTTGCGCCAAAATGATCGGGGTGATTTTTCTCATGGTCTTCCCATCCTGAAGATTCGATAAGTGCGCGGTTCTAGGGACCGGCGAGAACGAAGGACACGTCGCGCAGCTGGACTTCTGCCACCAACCAACAACATCACCAAGTCCAGCTCTCGGCCGTTAATTCGATCAGGCCGCGACTCGGTTCTTCGAACTCCACCTTGGCGGGGAAGAAGCGTCCCTGGCGATCCCGTGCGATATAGAACCGGTAGAGTTCGAAGGTTTCGCCACGGGGTCTCAAGGACCAGATCGCGGCGCTGACTTCTCCGGCTTGCGGCAAGCTCAAAGACTTCTCCCCCACAGGAACCAGGCTTACCTTCTTGGCGCTGTCCTCAAAAACAAAGACGTAATCTTTCGTCTCGTTCGAGCCTTTGGATGCCTCACGAGTCGCCACCAGGAGAGACGAAATCAAGTCGATGGCCGGCTCCTTGGCAAAGAGCTCGGCCTGGGTGCTATCACCACTTGTGTATTCTTTATAAAGAAAACAGGTGGTCCTCACCTGCCCCATGGCGCTCTTGCAGTTATCGTTGAGAAAGACTTCTCGGATCTTCGGGCCGCCTCTCTCTTGGACCAAGTGACCATAGAGGGAAAGGTCCTCTTGGAAGACGTAGCTCCAGAGCTCCTGGCTCGAAGTCATGCCGAGGCCGCCAAAATTGCGGAGCAGGATTGAATATTTGGGCGGCCCTTTTGACAGGCTCTCGCTGAAGCTGAGATCGAAGGAGCCTTGCGCAAAGCCACCCTTTACCCTGAAGGTCATCTGCTTGGGAAAGATCTGCGCTTCACTGGAGCCTGCTCCGATGAGCATCGCGACGATCCATCCCATCCATACCGAAGTCCTGCACATAGAATCTCCTTGCCAACCCATGGTGAAAGTCGAGCCGCGTTGCGAGCCGTTCTGGGTTCGAAAGACACGGTTCGGCGGCAAAAGGTTGTGAAACCGCGAGCAGTCCGGCTTCGCCACCTCATTGCGCTGAGCCCAGCTCATGCTGAACGATGCGCCAGCCACCGTCCGCGCCGAGTCTCCAGACAAAGGTCTGGATCTGGCTGCTGCAGATCCCTTGCTCGGGGGCTAAGCAGGGGTACTCGGTGCCGACTTCGACAAAGGCGGTATCGCCGCGGGTCTGCAGCTCGCGAATCCCGTACCTCCAGCGCCGGCCCGCCAATTCATCAAACGTCTTGCGCCAGTCGGAGAGCACGGACGATTCGTCCCCAGCAGAGCCTTGGCGCCATTGCAGGGCCCCCTCGCCCCAGAGGGAGGCAAAGGTCCGCCGGTCACGTCGAAACCAAGCCTGAAAGAGGTCGTCGACGAGTTGGCGCACCGCCTTCTGACTCTCAGCCTCGGCGAGGGCGTTGTTTGGCCCTGGAAGAGGGCCACGGGTAGGAGATGGGGGCTCGGGTTGTTTCGACCCGGAGTTGGGTCCAGGGTCCCTGCATTCGAAGAGGCGCACGACACCATGGAGCTTGTGGTGGGAAAGGACATCGAGCGACTGGACCCCCACCCCGAGACCCGAAGCTGAATGGAGAATGCGCCCATCCTGGTAATAGATCGCCACATGGCGCGGTGCGGTCTCCCAACGGTCACCGCGGAAGGTGTAGATCAAATCGCCGGGGCAAAGGGTTGCCGGCGCCAGCCGACGAATGTCGGTGAGCCTGGGCAGCAACTCGCTCTCGAAGAATCTCGTTTGGCTGAGGGTTGTGCGCGGCAAGCGACGGCCAAAGGCGTCCTCGAAGGCGGTCTGCACGAAGCACGAGCAGTCCATCCTGAGGTCGTCGCAGCCACCGAAGGCATAGCGCACATCCCGACGTTGGCGGTGAACCTCCTGGAGCCGCTCCACCACCCCACCAGAGGCCACTACGGCCTCGGCCTGGTCGGAGTTCCCGGTGCCGAGGCCGGTCAGGACCAAGCAGCCGAGAAACAGCCAGCCGGCCCGTAGCGAGTTGTTCGCTGAAGGATGGCTACCCGCTGCACGAAAGAGACCTGGCAACTGGCGCATTCCTCTATCGACACAGAATGCGACGAGAAGGGTGCGAAGGCCCCGATGCGGCCGGCCCGAGGCTGGGCAGGCTCCCTAGCAGCCGGTGACCCAGGAGAGCTCTCCCAGGTACCCGGGATCAGAACGGCGTGCTCGGCCTCAGAGGGTCCGATGAAGCCCCTTGTGGGCCTGAAACAGAACCTTTCTATCGGTGCGACAGACTCTCCAACAATAAATCTTCCATCGGCTCTATTCAAAGAAAGAGGAGGATTCCCATGAATCAAAGCCTTCGATTTCGTTGCGTCCTCAAGAGCCTGGTCTTGAGCTGCCTACTCCCCTGCGGAATTCTGGCGACAGTCGCTCCGCTGGCGGCAGAGAGCTGGACTCGCGAACCCCTGGAACCTGTCAGCGGCGCTGGCCCCTTGACCCCATCTGAAACTCAAGCCGCGGGTGGGTGGATCCAACCCCCTGGGCTCCCACCCGTCCCCAAGGAGTCCGTAGCGGCAGCCATTCCACCCCTGGAGGGCCTGGCCAAGGCTGCCCGAGCTGTCGACGGAGCGGGTAGTGCCGGGGTCGGGCGCCTGGTCGGCTATCTGGCACAGCTCTATGGTGCACTCGGCGACTTCGACCGCGCTCAGGCTCGATTCGACGAAGCGGTCCGGATCCTGGTCAACTATCCCGACAAGTCAGAAGACCTCGCATGGCTGTACAACAACATGGGCATGGTTCATTTTCAGTGCGGAGAGGTCAGTGAAGCAAACCTGCTTTTTCAGCGGTCTCTCGATCTATTGGACACTGACCAGCACCCGTCCGAACGAGTCGTCGCTCTACAGAACCTGGCATCCGTCTCGACGAGTTTGGCGAACTGGGACCTCGCTGATCGCTCCTTCGAGGAGGCTCTGAACCTTCTCGAAACCCTTCAGCAACAGCAGACGGAGAAATACCGAACCATCCAACAGAACCTGGCAGTTCTGCGCCTCGTGATGGGCGACTTCGAGCGCGCCCGGGTCATCTGCGAGAGCCTGCTTGAGAGCAGGCCTCGGCTCAACCCTAGGCTCCGCCTCGCGCTGCTCAACAACCTTGGGGAGGCGCTTCGCGGGCTCGAGCTCTATGAAGGCGCCGAGAGAGCGCTCGAGGAGGCGCTACAGCTTGTAGGAAAGGACAGTCCCATGGAGGCGAAGGTTCTGAGCAATCTCGCCGTGGTTTCGATCAAGCGAGGAAAGCTCGGCCAGGCGAGCGAGCGCCTCGAGAGATCCCTCGACATTCTCGAAGCCAGCCCCGATACAACACCTGACGACCTTGTCGCCCCGCTGGCCAACCTAGCCACGGTCGCGATATCTCACCAAGATCTCAACCAAGCACAGGCTCTTCTGGAGCGAGCACAGCGACTGTGGAGCAGGAATGGCTCTCCCGTCCATCCATTCAACGCAGGGGTTCTCAAGGGGCTGGCGGTGGTTGCCTGGCAGAGAGGCGAAACAAACGCGGCGAAGGATCTAGCCGTCGAGGCCTTGGATCTCGAGCAGCGGTCCCTCGAGCAGGTCCTCCGTTTCGGGACCGAAGCGGAACGCCTTGCCTATCGCCGGCAGGGCTTCCTGTACGACCTGCTGGCCACCCTGGAAGAGCCGCGTCTTCTGGCGGAGGCTGTGCTGTCGGTCAAAGGGGCCGTCACGGAGTCGCTGCTCCAAGAACGAGCGCTGGCACGCCTCTCGAGGGTGCCGGAGCACAAAAGGCGATTCGAGCACATTCGTTCGCTCAAGCGCCAGATCATGGCATCGCTGGTGGAAAGCTCAACCGGTGGCACCGACCGCGCTCGGCGCGAGGAGCTCATCCGGGAGCTGAAGCAGGAAGAATCAGCGCTTGCCCGATCCTTGGGCCGGCTGAGCGCCTCGCGAACCCCCACCGTAGACCTCGATCGGCTGCAAATGCGGCTCGAGCAGGACGAGGCCTTCATCGACATCATTCGCTTCGAGCGAGTCGGCGATGGGGCTAGACTGCTTTCGCACTATGGGGCCGTGCTCATTCCCCAGCAGGGAGAGCCTCGGTGGGTACCGCTCGGCTCTGCTGCTGAAATCGAGGCGGCGGTGGACCAGCTAGCCGCCTGTCTGGGAAAACAGGGCCGAGGATCGGACCCCCTCGACTGCGGAGGCTCCTCGGGCTTTCGATCATTCCTCGGCGAGCTCCATCGTCGGTTGTGGCACCCATTGGCCAGAGCGCTTCCTCCGGACACTCGAACCCTCTTCTTGAGCCCTGATGGCGCCCTGCACTTTGTCCCTTGGGCTGCTCTCCCCAACGAGGAAGGGCGGTTTGTCGCCGAAGATCTAGATCTCTTCCAGGTGACCTCGGGGCGCGACCTGGTTCGAGATGTAGCCCGCGCAACTCCCAAAACTGTGCTGGCCGTTGGCAGGAATGACGACCTCCTCACTCTGCCGGAACGAGAGGTTCAAGATCTAGCCGGGGTAGCGTGTCGCCACGGCTGGGCACCCAGAATCCTCACCGGGGATCAGGCGAGCGAGCGAGCTCTCTTCGAAGAGCCGTCACCGGGCATCCTTCACTTCTCCGGCCACGGCCACTTCCTCCGCAACTCTGCCCTTAAGGGCCTATCCGAAGCCGTCCGGCGCCTTCCGATGCTCCGTAGCTATGTCGCCCTCGCGAACGCTCCGGAATCTTTGGAGGCATGGCGGGAAGGCCGGCCGCCCGCGGCGGAGAACGATGGCCTGTTGACGGCCGAGGAGGCTGCCGGGCTCGACCTCGGGAAGACTTGGCTGACCACACTCTCTGCCTGTGAGACCGGCCTTGGAGAGGCAGCGAGGGGAGAGAGCGTGTTGGGGCTTCGCCATGGGTTCCGGCTCGCCGGCTCCCGGCATCTCCTCTTCTCTCTTTGGAAGATCGGAGACGAGGACGCTCATCGATTCATGGAGCTCTTCTACCCAAGACTCTTCGAGACCAAGGATGTGGAAGAGGCCTTCGCTGAGGTGCAGCGAGCAGAGCTCCTAAGGATTCGGGACGAAGACTCTTTGGCCGAGGCAGTCCTCGCAGCCGGCGGCTTCGTCCTCACCCGTTGATCGGCCCCTCCCATGGACACCCATCGTCGTTGCCTGCTCACCGCCAGGGTTTCTCCGACCGTAACGAGCCTGCTCTCCCTGCAACTCTTCTCCGCGTCGGCCGAGCCGATAGCGCGGGGGCCCGCCTGCGCAATTCTTGCTGCCGGCTTGGTCCTCATTTCCACGGTGATCCTCGGGCTCAACATCGCACTGCTCGTTTGGATGGCAAAGGACACCAAGGCACGAGGAGTCGACAACGCCTCGCTATGGATGGCTCTGGTGCTCCTGACGAGCGGGGTCGGCCTCCTCGTCTACCTCGTCGCTCGGCCTCGGGGCCGGCTGCTTCCGTGCCCTCGTTGCAACCAATTTCGACTGGAAGACTGTGACCCATGCCCTCATTGCGCAACTCCCTAGAATGGCCGAAAAAGTATCTCGGAGTGCTGGCGATGTCTGTTGCGGCGCTAGCCATCGGCGCTGGTGGTGAAGGCACGAGTCAACATCTCCTCGAAGCAAGCGATCAGGGCGCCAAGAGCCATCCGGGCATCGAGGTGATCCCAGACCAATCCTCGCAACAGGCTCCGAATCACGCTCCCTCTCGGCGTGCACTGCTGATTGGCATCGACGACTACACCTCCGGAGGGCCCCAATTCCCGAACGAAGGCGCCCGATGGCGAGACCTCAACGGTGCCGTCCATGACGCTGTCGCGATGCGCGAGCTTCTCCTGAGCGAATATGGCTTCTCAGCCAAAGGGATCATGATGCTCTTGGACCGAGCAGCCACCCGCGAAGCCATTCTCGACGGCATCAAGAACCATCTTCTGGCACCTGCAGATCGGGGTGACGAGGTGATCTTCTTTTATGCCGGCCATGGCTCTCAGGTGCCCAACCCCGCTTCCCAGGAAGCGGACGGGCTCGATGAGAGTTTGGTCCCGGCAGATTCGAACCTGGGGGCGGATGACCTGCGCGACAAAGAGCTGGCCCGCCTCTTCAATCAGATCCTAGGCCGCCACGCGCGGTTCACCATCATCCTCGATAGCTGTCACAGCGGGTCCGGAGTCCGAAGCCTCCCGCCCAAAGCCACGGCCCGCTTCCTGCCGCCATCCCGACAGGCGGTGGAGGACTCCGCCCCGACCGGTGGCAGGCCGGAAGAACACGGCGCGTTGGTGCTGGCGGCTGCCCAAGATTTTGAGTTCGCCATCGAGGCGCCAGACGAAACGAACCAAATCCGGGGCGTCTTCTCGTCTGCGCTGCTGGCAGCCCTCGGTCGTGCACTGCCGGGAGAAAGCGCCGAGGCGACCTTCTTGCGCGCCCGCGCCCTGCTGCAAGCTCATGTGCTCCATCAACAGCCCGTGCTCGCGGGGCAGGCAAGTCGCCTCGGTGAGCCGATCCTGGGACGCGGCGACGCGCCGGCGAAGACGGGATTGGTTGCCATTCAGCGCGACCTTGGGAATGGAGCGTTCCTCGTTCAAGGAGGCTGGATCCACGGGCTTGAGAAGGGGGTGGAGCTCACGCTCTTGGGGGACGCTCCGGAAGAGATAGCACCCAAGCTTCGCATCACTCGCATCCTGAGTCCCTCTAGCTCCGAAGCGAGACTCATCGGCCCCAGCTCGGTGCACAGAGCCCAGCACGAGATTGGGCCGGGGGACCTTGCAAGGGTCTCAGGGTGGACTTCGTCCAACGAGCCCGCTCTCAAGGTTTGGATCCCTGACTCCTCTCCCTGGAAGTCTCAGCTGCCCAACCTGGCGAGCCAGCTCCGAGACCTCTGCGAGGAAATGAGGGTCTCTTGGGTCGCAGACCCATCGCAAAGTACGCCAACACACCTGCTGTATTGGCACCGTGGAGCATGGTGGCTGGCCGGCCAGAATCGCGATGCGCAAGCGTTGGGCCCAGAGCCTTCAGCTGCGAGCATCCTCGCCCAAGTCTTGGAGATTTCCGAAGAGCCGTCTCTTTTCATGCACCTTCCGCCGACAGAGGAGCTTGGGAATGCTCTCGAGCTAGGAGAGGAAAGTTTGCACGATGCGGTGGAGCGCGTTGGGGATCCTGAACGAGCTCACTATCAGCTCGTCGGGAAGCTCGACGGCAATCGGGTTCGGTTCGCTTGGGTCCGGCCCGGTCTCAGCAGCCTTGCCCCGGCAGGCGAGCAGCTGCCGTCACAAACGAAGTGGTGCGACCCATCCCTTAGGAACTGTGGAGGTCAGTTGACCAGCCAGGCGCTGCGCTTGGCGAAGATTCGCGCTTGGTTGACCATCTCGTCGCCCTGGGGCGGAGAGTTCCCCTACCGATTCGCCCTCCGGGCTCAATCCGGAGAGTTGATGCGGTCCGGCACGCTCTTCCACCACCAGAGGTTCGGCCTGGTGCTAGAAGCCCATCCGAAGGCCCTCCAAGCAGTGAAGAGTCCTCGCTATATCTACTTCTTCACCATCGACAGCGCGGGCAATAGTCGGTTGCTCTATCCCAGGGCCTCGCAGGGAAGTGTCGAGAATCGTTTCCCCGTGCTCCCGAACCCTCACGCAGACTGGCCCCGCGTCATCGAAGTCGGCCCACGGGAGATCTTTGGCGTTGGAGAGCCCTTTGGCTCTGACACATACTTCTTGCTGAGCACCGAGGAACCCATCCCAAATCCGTGGGTTGTTCAGTTTCGGGGAGTCCGCTCTCACGGCCCCCGCGGCCAGACACCCCTCGAAGAACTCCTCTCTCAAACAGGATCCTCTTCGCGAGGCACCGTGTCCGTCGACCTGCCGACGACCTGGTCGCTGGAGAGACTCACCTTCCAAACTCGCCCCTCCCAAACCCGCCCGAGACCTGCAAACGACTAGCAGCAGCCCTTGGGGCCCTCGGCGACCCGCACCGTCATCACTCCCCCAACAACAAATTCTCAAACGGCTCCCGCTGCTTCCACCGATAGGCCCCGAAGTCCGT